>JAIINY010000206.1:0-5613 GCA_022741625.1 Prevotella sp.
AAATGCTCTCCATGGGCTACAATGTGAATCTGGAAGGCATCGGCACCTTCTCCCTCTCCCTCGGTTTCGAGGACGATAAGCCTACGGAAATGCAGAGTGAAGAGGATAAGATGACGTATCGCAAGGTGGGCGTAAAGGACATCAACTTCAAGGCGTCTCCTGAGTTTATCAAGGAGGTGAAGCGTGAAACCGATCGCGACCTGGAACGAGATATGGGTGGCGTAAAGGTGATCCGTAAGCAGCTCTATTCCAGGGAAGAGCGTATCGCCCGTGCCCTGGAGATGATAGAAGCCAATGGTCTCATCACCCTCTCTGATTATGCCTACATCAACAACCTGAGCCGCACCGCCGCCTCCCTGGAGCTGAAGGAAATCACCGCCGACCGAACTTCGCCGATAGGTTCGATGGGCAGCGGCAGCCACAAGGTTTGGGTGAAGAGAAAAGAATAAATCCCAATTCTTTTTATTACTTTTGAAATTGTCTTGCAGTGGGTAACTACTCAGCACCCCTATGGGCATGAGTAGTTACAATTTGCTGCCTTCTGGTAAAATGATGCTTGCAAATGATAAATATTCGTTCAATGTTTTTCTCTTTTTAAGAAGAACGCAACCTGACATATTTTAGTGTTTCACATCCACACACTTTTGCAGGTAATCCGGAAGTGCTAGAAAAAAGGAAAAAGCTTTGAAAACTATCTCATTTTCAAAGCTTTTTCCCTTTTAGTAGGTATTGCTTGAGTAATACCATTGTCAAATGGGGCTATTACATATAGCTGTCATTTAAATCAGGTCTGCTACCACCTGCGGACAACATAGTATCTTGTAGGGAATGCCAGGCTTACAATCAGGGCAAAAATCAGTACAGCAACAATTCCCACAATAATATAGGCTATTACAACACAAATCAGATATATTGCCACTATACTGAGGAAAGAATAGAGCATCATCCAGCTTGCTGCCTTCTTGCCATATTGTTCCTTGTCTTTCTTATATCTGTACCAAAGACACAGAACGGGGGTTGCTATGGTAAGTGCTACACCTGTCAGCGATAGGAAGATCTGCGAAGTGCTGTCCTGTTCTGCCAGCGTTGCCAGATATCCAAATAATATGGTAATCACTACAGTTGCTAGTGCCGCCAGTACGGGAACGAGGAGCAACTTGTTGAATCGTTTGTAAGGTATCACTTCCGTGCCACATTTCCCATTCATCCATTTTGCCAATTTCTGGTATCTGAAAACATAAAAGAAAGTGAACACAATGGCGATAAGACCGAGGGCGCCTCCAACAAGTGACAGGAGCAGCAACGCTATGCTCATTAATACTCCAGTTTCTTCCTTTTCGGCGCTTTGCTGAGTTCCTGCTGGTGCTTGCATATCCTCTTTCTTTGCATCTGCCTTAGAGGCTTGTTTCCCCTTCTGTTGGGCAACGGCAGTCAGTTCCGTCTTTTCATTCTTGGCGTCTTCCTTGGCATCCTGCTGTGTGGCAGCTGCAGGCATTTCTTCTTCTACATCAACATCAGAATCCGGTTCCGGCTCAAATCGTTGGCAGCAGTAAGAAGCCACATAAGCCGTTTTGCCCTTGTAGAGGAATCTGATCATATCGCCATCCATACCTTCTTCCTCAAAAGTATCACCCTGATGCATCATACCCAACTTCGTAAGATAATTAGGCGAATCCCACACCGTCAGGTCGGCATCTTTCACCTCCCACATATCGCCTTTCTCGGCAAAGCCAGCCATAGAAAGCAATGCGAAGGCGAATACTAACAATAGTTTCACGTATTTCATAAGCCCTGCTCCCTTTCTTCCATTTTCTTCATTTCCTGTTTCTCCTTTGCCTTGTCCCATGCAAAAGAGAATAACTTGCCAAAGAGGCGCAGCACACGCATGGCTATCCATTTGATAACACGCACGATATCCCACAAGATTTCTTCACCAATATTACGCATAATCCTTAAAATTTAAGTTAGACATTTATTATTTGATTATTTACTACTACATTTCGCCGTTCACTTAGAGATACTAAGTATAACAAGAGAATGACTGAATGCAAAGATAGCGACAATTACCATACAAAGCTTCAACCGACAGTAAAAAAAGGATATTTATATTCATTTCTACGGATTACCATCGTATGCAGCCTATGGTTTTCCGTAGGTAAAGGGACGTATGAATGGAAAAACCACAGCCCCCACCTTTTTTAACAATAGAAAAAATGTCTCTTCCGATTATTTTTCATATCTTTGCACGGACAATCGTTTATGATAGTAATTGCAAATAACGTAAATATAATAGCAAATGAAGCAAACAATACATCACAGGCAACAAGCCATATTCACATATATTTTCCTTCTGTTATCATCCATCGCTTTTCTTGCCGCTTGTCAACGGGACAACTGCAAAGACGAGAAGCGGGCATATTCCTTGTTTCTGGAAGCCGTCAACTATAATGCTGATGGTGATAAGAAACAGACCATCCTTCTGATAGACAGCGCACTCAATATGAACTGTGCCGACACCACTCGCAGTTGGCTTACCAGCGAGAAGATGACCGCATATACAGACCTGGGACAGATGAGAGAAGCCATAGAAATAGGAAAGAAAGGCATCCCGTTTGCCGAGAAGATTGAAGATTACGATGGCATGCTTGCCATGTGTGGAGCAATGGGCATCTGCTATCGCAGAATCGGAGAACTGGATTCCTCGCTCATCTATTATAAAAAGGGTATCCAGAAAGCCATCAAGAGCGAGAATGCGGAATATGAGATTTATCTCTACAATTGTATCTCCGTACTTTTCAACGAACAGAAGAGATTCAGGGAAGCCATAGAGTACTCCGACAAGGCTGAATCTAAAGCTATTGCTATCAACGATACAATCGAACGACTGTCTGCCCATGCCAATAAAGGTGCTATCCTGATGCGACAGGGAAATTACCGGAAAAGCGTCAATAGCCTTACTTCGATGTGGAATATGGTAAAGCAGACCAATTATAATGTGTTGACCCTCAAATATCTTTCTCCGTTGCTCAAGTCGTACTTGCAACTGGGTAAGGCCGATTCCGTCGCCTTCTATCTCACTTACGCCAATGAAGCCTGCCGTAATCTGGCACCAACGAGCAATGGGGTGCTAGGCATATTGGAAATCAAGGCCGACTTGCTGGGGCTACAGAAGAAATACGCTGAGCAATGGTTACTTCTGGACAGCATCGGCAGGTTGGCGGGTACCAATCTGACGATGCCTAAAGACAAGCTTCTCGCCACACAGGCCAGATGCCTCAATAATATGGGTAAATACACTCTGGCATACCAGGAAATGCAAAAGGCATACATGAAAAGTGACTCCCTCAAGCAGAGTGACATCGACAAGCAGTTGAGTGAATTCAACATCAAGTACAAGACCTTGGAAAAAGAAATGTTGATAGAAAAGATGAACCACGAACAGAGCTTGCTCTATATCCGCATCTTATGGCTCATCCTGGCACTCATCATATTGTTGATAGCCATTCTTGTCATCCTATACCGCAGAAAACTCGACAGGCAGAGAGCCGAATTGTCGGAAAAGACATCCTATATCAATGGTGTGGAGAATGAGCGCAAGCGTCTGGCCAAGGAATTGCATGATGGAATATGCAACGATATTCTGGCGGTGAATATCATGATGCAGACCAATAAGGAGGAAGCAGAAAGATTGCTTAAAAACGTGGGACATGATGTACGCCGTCTTTCACATGAGCTGATACCACCTAGGTTTGACAACACTTCGCTTGCGGAGCTGATAGAAAGCTTCTGTCAATCGGTAACAGCCGAAAACGGAACCATCGTCAAGCCATTCATCAGTACCTCTTTCAATGCGCAGAATCTCCCGGACGGCAAGGCGATAGAGATCTACCGCATCATCCAGGAATGCGTATCCAATGCCATCAAATATGGATACAGCAAGATGATAAACGTCACGCTGGATACCTGTGGAAAGCAGGGGAGCATATCCATCATCAACGATCTGTCACCACTTCACCCTATCTGCCAGAGCAAGCCAGGCATCGGCAAAGATACTCTGAAGATGAGAGCAGATGCTCTGCAGGCAGAACTCGATATAAGAAATGATGGAGAAGAGTATCTGGTAGAACTCAAGTTTCAACTATAATCTGCGAGCAAAGGCTTGCGAAAAATTACGCTTAAAAATGTATTATCATGGAAAAGAGCAAAAGCATCCTTATTGTAGATGACCATCCTGTCGTCTTGGTTGGTTTGAGGGCACTCATCCTGCAAGATGGTGTCTATAAAAATGTGCAGACCGCCTCTAGCCTCCTATCTGCCAGGGATATCATCAACAGGGAGAATATCGATACCGCTATCATCGACTTGGAACTGAGTAATGAGAATGGTCTGCTGCTTGTCAAGCAGCTTCACCATAAGCATCCCAAGACCAAGATCATTGTCTATACGATGCACGAAGAAATCTGGACGATACGCCAGCTGATGGACGAGGATGTAGATGCCATAGTTTTGAAAGGTGATGACCCGCAGGAACTTCTCACTGCTCTGCACAGGATAGAAGAAGGAAAGGGGTATTATAGTCAACAGTTTTTCAGACTGATCAATCAGCAGAATGTCGAGCAAGTCAACCTCTCTAATAGAGAACTTGAAGTCTTGGAGCACATAGCCGAGGGACATTCGACCAATGCCATCGCCCGGGAGTTGAACATCAGCAACAATACCGTAGAATTTCACCGCCACAACTTGATGAGCAAACTGCAAGCTAGCAATGTGGCAAATATGGTGAAAAAGGCGATGCAGATGGGGTTGGCGTTCATCAAGCATTGAAAACAATCTTATTTTTCAAATAAAAAGATTAATTAGTAAACTGATGACTTTTTCTCATTTAAGTATAAAAACTTCTAATTTTAACAAAAATATAACGCATAATTAGTTGGGGATTCATAAAAAATAGGTAATTTTGCAACCGGCAATTGAATACAAAATCAATATTAAAAATAAAGAACTATGATTAGATTAAATGTATTTTTTGAGAAAAAGGAGGAGGTAAAGGTTGAGGAAATCAACGCTTTGTGTAAGGAGCTGGTAGAGAAGTCCTTGAAGGACAATGGCAATATTGCCTACGACTATTTCACCAGTGGAACTCGCAATGGTGTGATGATGATCTGCGAGACATGGGAGAACGAGGACGTTCTGAAAGCTCACATGGCTTCTGAGCATTTCACTACATTGGTTCCAATGATTGAAGCTCTTACCAAGAACTGCTTGAAACTGGAGCAGTTCACTTTCTAAATCTTTTCAGACATCAGCCCGTGATGATACATTTTCTTCTTCATCACCGGCTGATGTTCTCATTATTATTATATAGTTCTATTTTACTTCTGTGAGCTTACCCGTCTGGGAATCGATGATATAACCATGCAGATTGACATCCTTTGGTACAAGAGGGTGAGTACGGATGGTATCAATCGTATTTCTTACAGAATCCTCGGTGTCGTGGAATCCCTCCAGCCAATGGTCTAGGTTGATGCCGCAAAGTCCGATGGTGTCGATAACATCCTGATGGATGCCACGTTTGAGCATCAATTCCTTCATCTGCTGTCCGTTCATGTGGCA
>JAIINY010000007.1:0-26965 GCA_022741625.1 Prevotella sp.
CTTCGGATTTTTAGAAGTTAACTCGATAAGGGCTGAATCGTGAAAATGCTTCATGATTCAGCCTTTTTTGATTTCCATTTTTCCTGCCTTCAGCAACTTTATCCGCAAATACGCCATAAAGTTACACTTTTCAGTAAATCGGGTTATACAACTTTGGCATTATTTTTGTAATTTTGCAAACAGAAATAACAAATAAGAAAGGATAATAGAAAATTATGGAACAGATAAAGAACAAATCATTCGGAGGCGAGCGCCCTCTCTTTGGTGCTCACGATGTATGCCTGGAGGACATCACGATTACAGATGGCGAGTCGGGCATCAAGTGCTGCAAGAACATAGAATGCCACCATTCCAAGTTTTATGGCAAATACCCTTGGTGGCATGTGGATGGCTCCCTCATCACAGACTGCTACTTCGCCCCAGAGAGCCGTTCCGCCATCTGGTATAGTGATAATATGGTGATGAAAGACTGCACCATCGATGGTCCTAAGTTCTTCCGCGAAATGAAGAACCTGGAATTGGAGAACGTCAACATCACGGATGCAGACGAGACTTTCTGGAAGGTAGATGGTCTGAAACTGAAGAACGTAAAGCTTCACGACGGCACCTATCCATTCATGTTTTCCAAGAACATCTATGTAGATGGATTGGAGAGCGACTCCAAGTATGTATTCCAATACTGCAGGAATGTAGAGATTCACAATGCCAAGATAACTACCAAGGATAGTTTCTGGGAATGCGAGAATGTGACGGTTTATGATTCTGAACTGAATGGCGAATATCTTGCCTGGCACAGCAAGGACATCAAGTTCGTACGATGCCACATCAGCGGCGAGCAGCCTCTCTGCTATATGGACCATGTCACCCTCGAAGACTGCACCTTTGATAAGGACTGCGACCGTGCCTTTGAGGATTGCATGAACATCAATGCACACATCAAGGGAAGCATCACCAATATCAAGAACCCTATTTCCGGAAGAATCGAGGCTGATGAAGTGGGAAGCGTAACCTACACTGAGTTTGCCAAGGCGCCAAAGGGAGCATGTGAGATCATCGACCATTCGAAATAGCAGAAGCATTCATTGCGATTCTATATTCCCTTAAACAAAATAAGCATTGCCATTAAGGAGAATTGTTCTTAGTATTAAGAGAAATCTCCGTTCATAAACGTTGAACGGACATTCAAAAGCGTTGAACGTAAGTTCAGCAGTGTTGAACATACGTTCAACACTGCTGAACGGAGATTTTGATTAAGGAAAAGGAGATTTATCCTACGAGCAATGAAGAAATAACATAGATAGAAAACAAAAATGAAATACAATTTTGATGAAATCATCGAACGCCGCGGTACCAATTCCTATAAATGGGATCTGGTAAAGGAAGACGGCGTTATTCCTATGTGGGTAGCAGATATGGATTTCCAGACCGCTCCCTGCATCATCGAAGCTCTGCAGAAGCGTGTAGCTCACGGCATCTTCGGCTACACCCTCGTACCTGATTCTTACTACGAGGCAATCATCAGCTGGTTCGCACGCCGCCACCAGTGGAACATCGAGAAAGAATGGATTCTCTATACATCAGGCGTAGTGCCTGCCATCTCCTGTTGTCTGAAGGCTATCTGCATGCCAGGCGAGAAGGTTTTGGTGCAGACTCCTGTGTACAACTGCTTCTTCTCCTGTATCAAGAACAGTGGCTGCGAAGTGGAAGAAAATGAATTGAAGCGTGTGGGTAACTGTACCTACGAGATAGATTTTGAGGATTTCGAGCGCAAGTGTGCCGACGAAAAGACCACCGCCTTCATCCTCTGCAATCCTCACAACCCAGCCGGAAGAGTATGGAAGAAAGAGGAACTGGAGCGAATGAACGACATCTGTCTCAAGCATAACGTGAAGATCATTGCCGATGAAATTCACTGCGAGCTCGTTATGCCTGGCTATCACTACACTCCATTTGCCAGCATCAGCGAAACTTGCCGCGACAACTGCGTGATACTGAATTCACCTTCAAAGTCATTCAATATTGCCGGACTCCAGATTGCCAACATCATCTGTCCGGATGCAGCATTGCGCCGCCGCATTAATCGTGCCATCAACATCAACGAAGTATGCGATGTCAATCCTTTCGGCGTCATCGCTCTCCAGGCTGCCTACAACGAGGGTGAGGAATGGCTCGACGAACTGAATCAATATCTCTACGAGAACTATCAGACAGTAAAGGAATTCTTCAATTCTGAGTTGCCGCAGGTTCGCGTTACCCGTCTTGAGGGCACTTATCTGGTTTGGCTCGATATCCTGCCATTCGAGTTATCAAGCGACGAGGCTTACGAAAAGCTGATGAATGACGGTAAGGTGTTCGTCAACAGCGGTACGATGTATGGCAGGAAGGCTGGTCAGGGCTACCTGCGCCTCAACATCGCCTGTCCTCGCAAGACCCTGATGCAGGGTTTGATTCGCATTGCACGAGTTCTCAGCCAGTATATGGATGAAGAGGATTTGAGCGGATGCCCTGCATAATGAAGCAAATAAAGAGAAAAGAATTCTAAATACAATGTTTAAAACAAGATAATATGGAAAATGAAGTTTTAAAAGCCATTAAGGAGAGAAGAAGCATTCGTCGCTTCAAGGCTGACCAGATTACCGACGAGGAGTTGAAGACAGTTTTGGAAGCTGGCACTTGGGCAGCTACCGGTCATGGCACACAGGAGCCATTCATCATAGCAGTTCAGAATCCTGAGGTTTGCGCACAGCTTCGCAAGATGAACGCAGACATCATGGGTGTAGAGAGTGATCCATACTACGGAGCGCCAACCATCGTCATTGTCCTGGCTCCAGAAAGTAATGTGAACGGAGTAAAAGACGGCAGCCTCATCTTGGGTAATATGATGCTTGCAGCCCACTCCATCGGTCTTTCTTCCTGCTGGATCAACCGTGAAGACGGTATGTTCGCATCAGAAGAAGGCAAGAAGTTGATGAAGGATTGGAATCTTCCTGAAGGGTTGATGGGAGTAGGAGCCCTGGCATTGGGTTATGCTTCTGCACATCCTCATACCGTAAAGCCTCGCAAGGAGGATTACTACCGCATCATCAAATAGAAAAAGCATAATACAAGCATGGAATGAAACAAATAGAATTCTATGCCAAACATCAAAAAAGGTCTCATGATTTTCAAAAACCATGAGACCTTTTATATATTATAATGTAACCTTAGCCAAAACCTTGTCTGTGGCTCCCGAAAGGCTCGCTACGAAAGCACCAGCCTCATCACCCGACTTTTTCAGGTAAGCTTCATCGTTCATCAGCTTGCTCATCAAGCCCTCAAAATCCTCATAGTCGTTGATTTCGAAACCGCCACCCGATTTCAGCAAGCCCTGAGCCTCCTGGAACTTCTTGTTGTTTGGACCGAAGATAACCGGCATATTCCATACTGCAGCTTCCAGTGTATTATGAATGCCAACACCAAATCCGCCACCGATATAAGCGACATCTCCATAGTTATACATACTGCTCAGCAAACCGAAGCAATCAATAATCAGCACATCAGCCTTGGCTGCCTCCTCTGGAGTAGTCTGAGTATAACGTACCACCTTCTTATCCTTCAAGAGAGAAATAATCAGCTTCAGATGTTCCTCTGCAATCACATGAGGAGCAATCAACAGTCGCCAATCCTTATGCTCATTGAAGAAACGGATAAAGATTTCCTCATCTGGAGGCCATGAACTACCTGCCACGAAGACCTTGTAGTCTGGATGAGATGCTTTCTCAGAAGACGCAGCAGAATCAGAACCAGCCACCCCATTTCTGAAAGCTTCGCAGATAGGCAAATGCTTTGCCGCCTCCTTGATCTGGAGAACACGGTCGAAACGGGTATCTCCTACCACATCCACATCCTTGATTCCGATGCTTTCCAGCAATTGCTTGCTTTCCTCATTCTGCACGAAGAAACGGGTAAAACACTTCAGTACATTGGCATAACTCCTGCCATACCACTTGAAGAATACCTGATCCTCGCGGAAGATACTGCTCACACTATAGGTAGGAATGTTGCGATGCTTCAGGATATGAAGGAAATTAGACCAGAACTCATACTTGATGAAAAAAGCCATCACAGGACGCACCAGGCGAAGGAAACGGATTGCATTCAGACGGGTATCCACAGGCATATAGCAGATGATGTCGGCACCCTCATAGTTCTTGCGCACCTCATAACCCGAAGGAGAATAAAAGGTGAGCAAAATCTTATACTGAGGATAATCCTTGCGGATTTGCTCCATCAATGGACGTCCCTGCTCAAACTCACCGAGCGATGCTGCATGAAACCAGATGTACTTAGCATTAGGATCCACCTTCTGCTTCAATATCTTGAAAGCCTCACGCTCGCCACGCCACATCTTGCGTACCTTTTCATTAAACAGACTGGCGATGGCTATGCCCAATAGGACGAAATATATTACGATATTATAGATCATGATATTATTTTTATTGGTTAGTATCTATAAATACGTGAACTCTCTGAGGAACATTCAGCCCGACGGCAAAAGTTCCTCAGAGAGATGTTTATTGTGAATTAACCCAAAACTTCGATGGCCTTGCGAAGGCGACGCAAAGTCTCCTCCTTACCGAGGAAGGCAGAGATGTCGAACATACCTGGACCCTTGCCCTCTCCTACGAGAGTCAGACGGAAGGCATTCATCACATCACCGAGCTTATAGCCCTTGTCCTCTACCCACTTCAATACGACAGGCTCCTGACCCTCGATAGAGAAGTCCTCAATGCCCTCGAGAACCTCAGCGAGTTCAGTCATCTGCTGAGCAGAGTACTCCTTCCAGCGCTTCTTGGCAGTCTTGGCATCATACTCTGTAGGAGGAATAAAGAAGAATGAGCACAATGGCCACAACTCATAGACGAAGTTCACACGGTCCTTCATCATGTGTACCACCTGCTTTACTCTATCCAAAGTCTCCTCTACACCATTGTTAGCCACGATAGGTGCAAAGAGGTTGGCTATCTCATCATCACTCTTCATGAGAATGTACTCATGGTTGAACCAGATGCCCTTCTTGAAGTCGAACTTGGCACCAGCCTTGGAACAGCGGGAGATATCGAAAGCCTTCACCAACTCATCGAGAGAGAAGATTTCCTGCTCCGTACCAGGGTTCCAGCCGAGGAGCGCCAGGAAGTTGACTACAGCCTCTGGGAAGTAGCCACTCTCACGATAACCAGAAGAAACCTCACCAGTCTTAGGGTCATGCCACTCCAATGGGAATACAGGGAAACCGAGGCGGTCACCATCGCGCTTGCTCAACTTACCCTTGCCCTCTGGCTTGAGAAGCAAAGGAAGGTGTGCGAAGCGAGGCATGGTATCCTCCCAACCGAAAGCCTGATAAAGGAGAACGTGCAATGGGGCACTAGGCAACCATTCCTCACCACGAATCACGTGAGAGATTTCCATCAGGTGATCGTCTACGATGTTTGCCAAGTGATAAGTTGGCAATTCATCAGCACTCTTATAGAGCACCTTGTCGTCCAGGATATCGCTCATCACCTTCACGTCGCCACGAATCATATCATTGACATGAATCTCCTGTCCTGGTTCAATCTTGAAACGAACGGTGTATTGCTTGCCGTCGGCGATGAGCTGATCTACCTCCTCCTTGGAAAGGGTAAGAGAGTTGCGCATCTGCATACGGGTATGGGCATCGTACTGGAAATTCTGAATCTCAGCACGCTTAGCTTCCAGCTCCTCTGGAGTATCGAAAGCGATATATGCCTTACCATTGTCCAAAAGCTGCTGTACATATTTCTTATATATATCACGACGCTCGCTCTGGCGATAAGGACCATGCTCGCCACCGAAGCTCACACCCTCATCAAACTGGATACCGAGCCACTTGAAAGATTCCAGGATATATTCCTCGGCTCCTGGTACGAAACGATGAGAGTCTGTATCCTCGATACGGAACACAAGCTCACCACCATGCTGGCGAGCAAACAAATAATTATAAAGGGCGGTACGGACACCACCAATGTGCAGTGCTCCCGTTGGACTTGGAGCAAAACGCACTCTTACTTTTCTATCTGCCATGTCTTATTTTATAGCTATTTTTGAATTTTTCTGCAAATTTACAGTTTTTTTTGCGATTATAATAGTTTTTTTTCGTATTTTCGCACTGTAAAAAGGAATTAATGGGAGAAATGCTGATTTTTTGCTCAATATTTGGGAAAATGAGCAGTTTTTTAGCCCAAAAACGTCACAAACCATAAAGCGTAACAAACATGAGTATATTCAACAATCTCGAGGAGAATTATTGGCGCAACCTGATCACCAAGACCATTCTCGTTATCTTTACAGTTGCCATCATTGTCTGGTTTTTGCCACGCAATGAGGGCAGACAGTTCCGTTACGATGTGGGAAAACCTTGGATGTACGGTTCTGTGATTGCCACCTTCGACTTCCCGATCTACAAGACCGATGAAGCCATCAAGCACGAGCAGGATTCGCTGCTACGGCAGTTCCAGCCGTACTACACAGTAAAATCCAATGTCGGCAATGAACAGATCAAGCGTTTTCTCCACGACTTCAACCAGGGAATCCCAGGACTTCCGAAGGAATATGTGGAACTCATAGCTAACCAGCTGAAGCAGGTTTATCAGACGGGCATAGTCAGCACGCCTGAATATAACCGTATCTACAAGGATTCTACCAGTATGATACGCATCATCAGCGGCAAGAATGCCAAGAGCTTTCCTATCGGTAACTTCTACTCTACCATTGCCGCCTATGAGCACATCTTCTTTGATGAGAAGATATCAGCACAGCGGCAGATTCTATCCCGCTGCAATCTCAACGACTATGTTGAACCCAACCTTATATATGATAAGGAACGCTCGGAGGCAGAACGAACAGACTTGCTGAGCAGCATTCCGCTGGCCAGCGGAATGGTGATGAGTGGGCAGAAAATCATCGACCGAGGCGAAGTAATCAATGACTATACTTACCGTGTGCTTACATCTTTCGACAAGGAGACGAAGCGTCGAACTTCTACCGAAGACGAGCTTACCACCACCATCATCGGCCAGGCACTCTTCGTACTGATTCTCGTAATGATGTTTACCTTCTATCTCACGCTCTTCCGCAAAGACTACTTCGACAAGCCACGCAGCATCACCATGCTCTATGCGATGATTACGCTGTTCCCAATCTTTGTGTCACTCATCATGAAGCACAATTTCTTCAGCGTATATATCATCCCATTTGCCATGGCACCTATCTTTGTGCGCGTCTTTATGGATTCACGAACGGCTTTCATCACGCATGCCACGATGATTCTCATCTGTGCGGCAGCTGTGAAATACCAATATGAATTCATCATCGTGCAGCTGGTTTCCGGCTTGGTTGCAATTTACAGCCTGCGCGAATTATCCAAGCGCTCGCAGATATTCTTCACAGCCCTCCTGGTTGCCATCAGTACCACCGTGGTATATGTGGCCCTCCAGCTGATGCAAGACAACCAGGTGTTCAATATCGACCGCAGCATGTACACCTATTCCACCATCAATGGAATTTTCCTGCTGCTCGCCTATCCACTGATGTACATCATAGAGAAGACGTTTGGTTTCACCTCTAATGTCACACTCTTCGAGTTGTCCAACACCAACAAGGGGCTGCTGCGCAACCTGAGCGAGATAGCCCCTGGTACATTCCAGCACTCCATCACCGTAGGTAATCTGGCAGCGGAGATAGCCAACCGTATCGAGGCAAACAGTCTGCTGGTACGTACCGGAGCACTCTATCACGATATCGGCAAGATGACAAACCCCGTATTCTTTACGGAGAACCAGGCAGGAGTGAATCCACACGACCAGCTGAGTGATCTGGAAAGTGCCCAGATCATCATCAGTCACGTAACAGAAGGACTGAAGATGGCAGAAAAGGTAGGTTTGCCGGGTATTATCAAGGACTTCATCACTACTCACCACGGCACAGGTATTGCCAAATTCTTCTATGTAAACTATTGCAATGCCCATCCTACGGAAATAGTAGATAAGTCGCTGTTCCAATATCCGGGACCAAATCCGTTTACCCGAGAGCAGGCCATCCTGATGATGGCGGATACAGTAGAAGCAGCTTCCCGCTCACTGAATGAATATACGGAAGAAAGCATCAGTAATCTGGTAAACAAGCTTATCGATGGACAGGTGGCAGATGGATTCTTCAAGGAATGCCCGATTACCTTCCGTGACATTGCACTTGCCAAGCTGGTGCTTATCGATCGTCTGAAGGCGATTTATCATACCCGCATCTCCTATCCTCACATGAATGTGAAGGAGAATCAAAGCATGAAAAAGGAGGAAGAAGCTCCTCAAGCTGAAACCGACACTCAAAAGTCTTGAAAACAGCTGATTTTTCAAGGTATCGAAACATACAAATAAAGCTATCAAATAGCCCGAGAATTTGCACAGTCTTTAAGTTTTGTGCAGATTCTCGGGCTTTTTACGTTAATATACTTTAAATATAAGATTACTATTGTAGAGAAATAGAACATTATAGTTACCTTTGCGGACGTTTTTATTTAATATTATTAAGATGAAGAAACTAAAATTAGTTAGTTTGGCCATTGCGATGGCCTGTGCAACACCTTCTTTGGCAGGTGGTTTGCTCACTAACACCAATCAGCATGTTGCATTCAATAGAATGATGAGCCGTGAGGCTTCAATTGGTATCGACGGCGTTTACTACAATCCAGCCGGCGTTGTATTCATGGGTGAAGGAAAGCATCTTGCTATCAACTGGCAGTTGGCTTACCAGACACGTAGCATTGAAAATGATTATGCATTGTTTAATTATAATGCAAAGAATCCAACTACTCCTCGTACCTTCGAGGGTAAGGCATTCGCCCCAGTTATCCCATCTTTCCAGTATGCTTACAACAAGGGCAAGTGGTCTTGGCAGGCTAATTTCGCCCTCACTGGCGGTGGTGGTAAGTGTACTTTCGATAATGGTCTTGGCTCTTTCGAGAAAGTCGTAGCTAACATCGGTCTACTTGGCAACGCACTTGCCCCATATATGGGTCACATCTTGCCAACCAATCCCAACATTCCGAACCCTGTAACTAAACAGATGGGCGGTTACATGTATTCATACGATAGCTACATGCATGGTCGCCAATACTATTTTGGCTTGTCTCTTGGCGCAGCATACAAGTTTAACGAGCACTTAGCTGTAGCTCTCGGCGTGCGTGGCGTATATGCGACATGTAATTATTATGGATACGTAGAGAACATAGCATTCGTAGGAAATGAAGGCAAGTCCCTTCCACTTTCAAGCATTGTAGATAAAAATGACCCTAAGAGTTCAGACATCGAATTAAACACCAACCAAAGTGGAATAGGTTTCACTCCAATCATCGGCATCGATTATAAGACTGGACGTTGGAATTTCTCTGTAAAATATGAATTTAAGACTCGCCTCCGTTTGAAGAACCAAGGCACAGTCATCAGTCCTGTTGGCAAGCTTAACGATGTTGGTCCTAACCTCTTGCAATATGGTGTTCCAGCAGCAGCATTGGCACAAGTTGCCCCTGCCATTGCAGAAGCTAAAAACAGCATCAATGAGTTGATAGCAGAATATGATGAAGACCAAAACAAGAAAGTGGCTGGCGATATCCCTTCACTCTTAACCATCGGTGCAGGATACAGTCCAATCGATGCTCTTCGCATCAACGTGGGCTTCCATTGGTTCGACGATAAAAACGCAACGTCTTCTTACTCTTGGACAGACAAAGATGGCAAAGCGAACCAAGTAGATCGCCACAAGAAGCTAAAACGAGGCACATTGGAATACAATGCTGGTATCGAATATGACCTCAACAAAAAGGTGACCCTTAGCACTGGTTGGCAGAACACGAACTATGGTCTAAGCGATGAATATATGGACGATAAGTCATTCGTTACAAGTTCCAACTCTGTAGCAGTTGGAGGTGTTTACCACATCAATAAGAAGATGGATTTGAACGTGGCTTACTTCCACACCTTCTATCAGCACAAGAAGACCACAGAAACCGACAAGAGTACAAATCAAGCCTACAGCTCTGATTACACCCGTAACAACAATGTGTTTGCTGTAGGTCTTGACATCAACTTCTAATCACAAGGTTGATAAAGTAGAATTAGACTTATGTTTATCAGAACTATCAGATAATACAAGACACATAACTACAAACATTCAAAAAGGCTATCCCTCTCGTCAAGATTGGGATAGCTTTTCTTTTTTATCTCACACAGAGGATTCCGACATGACTACTTTATCTACATCGGGTCCACATCATAATATATCTGCAAAGCTCCATACCTCGGATCTTTTGCCATCATCTGCTGGGCATACTTCAGATATTCGCGCACCTTCTTCTGGTCGATACCATTCTCCAGCTTGATGACAATCTTGCGGATATTCATTGTCTTTACACGTGCTACAGCCGGCTTATCCGGTCCGAGTACCCGTTCACCAAACCATCCTCTCAGCGTCTTGCCCAATTCCAGACTAGCCTGCTGGCAAATCTTTTCGTGCTTGTGCTTCAGGAACACATTGATAAGATGGAAGAAAGGCGGATAATGAAACATTCTTCTCTCCTCCAGGATTCCCTTGAAAAGAGAATCATAGTCGTTGTGTACTACCTGACTGATGATAGGGAGTGTCGGATTCTTTGTCTGCAGAATCACAAGTCCCCGTTTGCCCTTTCTTCCGGCTCTTCCACTCACCTGTGCCATCATCATGAAAGCATGCTCGTAAGCACGGAAATCAGGATAGTTGAGCATTGAATCAGCATTCAAGATTCCTACTACACTCACTTTATCGAAATCCAAGCCCTTTGATATCATCTGCGTACCAATCAGAAGATTTGTCTTTCCTGAAGAGAAATCGGAGATCAGTCGCTCGTAGGCATTTCGGGTACGGGTTGTATCTAAGTCCATTCGGGCGATGCGGGCTTCAGGAAAGATCTCGGAAATCTGGTCTTCGATGCGCTCTGTTCCGATACCCCTGCCCATCAACTCAGTACTGCCACAGTTAGGACATTCTGTAGGAACCGGATAAGTATAACCGCAATAATGGCAGGTAAGGAGATTGATACTCTTATGCAGGGTAAGCGAAACATCACAGTTCTTGCATTTCGGCACCCATCCACACACCTTACATTCTATCATCGGTGCAAATCCCCTTCGGTTCTGGAAGAGGATAGCCTGCTCTCCATTCTTCAGGGCTTCTTTTACAGCCGCCAGGAGCACAGGCGAATAAACACCCGTCATCATCTTGCGATGGCGGAGGTCTTTCACATCCACCACCTGTATCTCAGGCAACTGAATATCCTTGTATCGGGTCTTCAGTTCTACCAATCCATACTTGCCCTGCTGGGCATTGTAATAGCTTTCCATCGAAGGCGTAGCCGTTCCCAGAAGCACCTTTGCCTCCGGATACATGTTGGCAAGCACGATGGCTGCACTGCGGGCATGATAGCGAGGAGCCGGATCCTGCTGCTTGAAAGAGGTCTCGTGCTCTTCATCGATGATGACAAGTCCCAGTTTCTGGAAAGGCAGAAAGACTGCGCTTCTTGCTCCCAGGATCACATCATAGGGATGCCCGGAGAGTTGTTTCTGCCAGATTTCCACGCGCTCAGCATCACTATATTTAGAATGATAGATACCGAGTCGGTCGCCAAAGACTTTGTGCAGTCGCTCCATGATCTGAACCGTCAGGGCGATTTCGGGCAGCAGATAGAGCACCTGCCTGTGTTCCTCGATGGCTTTTCTGATAAGATGGATATAGATTTCCGTCTTTCCGCTGGAAGTCACACCATGCAGGAGCACTACGTTTTTCTTCAGCATCTGCATCAGTATCTGATTGTAAGCATCCTCCTGCGGCATAGACAAGGGCTTGATCTGGTCTAGATGCGATTCTCCAGCCGTATTCAATCTACCCACTTCCAACTCGTAGGTAAATAGGATGCCTCTGTCGATGAGCGCCTTGACCACAGCTGCCGTGCATCGTGCCTCGTTCATCAGCTCTTCCTTCGTCACCTTCTTGATACCTTCTCTAGGCGTATCTCCCTCCAGACTGTCCCAATGAGAAAGGGCCAGGAAGGTGGTCAAAGTCTTCGATTGCTTCAGGGCACGCTGCACCATATTGAGCGCCACGTGCAGCGCCTGTTCATTGCGATAACTGCTAGCCAACTCCACATAGAGTTCCATCTTGGGTTTGAATTTCTCTGTAGATTTCATTCTGGCAGGCATGGCTGCATTATATACATCGCCAAGAGGTGATATATAGTAATCGCTGATCCATTGCCAAAGGCGATATTGCTGGGGAAGAAGAGAGGGATAGGAATCAAGAACAGCCTCTATCGGCTTACAGTTGAAATCCGGCTTTTCGGAATGTACATCCGCTACCATGGCAATATATTTCTTGCTTTTTCCTAAGGGAACAAGCACGCGCATACCAGCCACGACTTTCTCTTCCATCCCTTCGGGGATAGAATAAGTAAAGGTGCCGTCGAGCGGAAGAGGCAATATCACATCTACATATCTCATTGTTTCTATCTTCTAATTCTTCAGAATATTTATGGTATGAAACAGCTACCCAACTATTCTTTCCAAACATTCGTTCTGCAAAGATAGCAAAAAAAAAGCAGATACCCATCATCAGGTACCTGCTTTTATATATTTTAATGTATCTACTCGGAGAGATACTGGCTACAGTAGCTTAGAACCAGTAGCCGAGTGCAATCTGCCAAGAGTTGTTATGGCTCTTGTCCTTTCCTGCATTTGTAACTGCATCAAGGGCCTTAGAGAAGCTAGCATCAGCCGACTTGCCGCAAGCGATATTGTAGTTGGCTGATATCTGAAGATGGTTCAGCAAGGTTACACCAGCACCTACGTTGACGCTGAAGTTTGATTTCTTCAAAGAATAGCTGCTTGTTTCATTCCATGTAAAGTTCTTGCCTCCTACGTTGATACCCCACTGTGGACCAGCAAAGAGGAAAATATTAGCCAGACTGCTCAAGCCAAAACCATAACGTACGTTGACAGGAATGTTGATAGACTGCTGCTTCACGTTCGCCTGACCGAAGTCACCGTTAGTACCGACATACTTAACATCAGCCTCTTTCTGGTCATATAAAGCTGCAGCATCGAAGCTCAAGCCTACGATAGGCACAGTAACCTTCACCATAGGACCAACAAAGAAACCAGTCTTGTTGGAAGCATCAAATACATCCTCGCTGAAAGACATGCTTGTCACGTTCAAACCACCCTTCAAACCGAACTTAACCTGTGCATTTGCGCTAGTAGCATACATCATTGCTGCTACCATGAATACAAGTGATAAAATCTTCTTCATTTTCTTACCTTTTTTAATTGTTACTAATTCAATATGTTCACACTATATGTTGAAAACAACATCTCTTTTACTTAATGGCGTTCTCTCCTCAACATCTTAATGGCGCTCTCTTCTCACCGTGACTCTAGCCGAACCGCTGGCAGAAGAGGTTCTGTTTTTAGCCCGCTGTGGCTTGACACGGGAAACCTTGCCGGTATTGGCAGATGCGCCACGCAATCCTGTGCTTCGGCGATTCTTCCTTACACTCCCCTTTACATCCTTTGCTGCATTGGCAATGCTGTCCAGTGAATCCTTTCGTGCCTGATTACCCCAGATATTCTTCTCAAAGGCAACCAGTTCAGCCTCAATGCGTTTCTGCTCCTTTGCCATGGCAGAATCCGTGGTACAGTATTGAGAAAGGGTTTGTCCCAACAGATTATTGGTCTTGTAAATCTTACCCTTATATTGATTTCTGGCAAAGTAATCATCAATGCTCATCACAACGGCATTGTTCAGATTGCTTGTCATCACCTGCTGTCGGGTGAGATAAGGAGCCAGATCATCATATTTCACCCAAAAGAGGGGATACCTGGTTCCACCATCTCCAAAATCATCCTCACGGGTCATGATAGGGCAAAGCGCCAACACCTTGGTATGGAAGGTAGCAGAACGCTGGTCGAAGAAACTGCTCTCCTTGATATAATACGATTTCACCTCACGCGAAGGGATATCGCTGTTGTCTAACTTGATTCTACCATTTGCCTGCTTCTCGTAGTAGATATGATAGTTATCCAGGAAAGACTTCGGATCCACCCGGTCGGCAGCGGCAAAACTCTCATTACCATCCATTCGGTATTGGAATACGGCAATCTTTCCCGTCATCATCAACCTGAAGATGGTGGTAAAGAGATTCGTCTGATTCCCCTTCGGCTCTACAGGATAATAGAGCGCAGCATTGGCTTCGCTGTTGAGATCCAGTTCACGGTAGATATCTCTTCTCCAAACCACGTCCTCATCCATCGGGAGAGCAGTAGGAAAGGAGATCTGCGCACGCAGGGTTGGAGTATCGCCATTCTGCTGCGCCGCTTTCTTCTGTGCTGCCGCCTGCCTGCGGACCTCAGGTTGTGCACAGATGCCCTGCACCATTCCCAAGAGCAGGAACAAGAACAATATCTTTTTCATTGACTTTGATTTTTAAATTTGAAAACTCCGTTATTACTTTACGATAACTTCCATTGACGAAGGCAGGGTTCGCATGATGCCGTCGGGACCTACTGCTCTGATATGAGAGATGTAGAATCGACGGTTGCGATACAGTTTTCTGAACTCCTCACGCTGTCGGTCCGAGAAACTGGCTCCAGCAGAAGCCAGCGGAATGGCATTACCCATATTGTCGAAGAAGACTGTTTCGAAACCTACTACCTTGAAAGAAATATCCAGAAGTCCATCATCGATGGCTGCATGAATGCCCGTGGCACCCATCAGATTGGCCTTTGCCAAACCGCCACCTCTGAATCTGTCTGTTCCCATTGCGATATAAGCGGTAGGATCTGGCAATTTTCTGACATGGAAAACAAAAGGCGGCAGCGAGCGAACCTGTCCCTTATCTCTTGCCGTTACATGGATGGTAACATCCTTGCCAACGGTAGATGGAGTCGCCACGAAATGACCATTTCCTTTTGATACGAACGAGCCACCACTCATAGAGGCAGAGATGGCATTCGCTGGAACCCCTGGCACACTGATACTGACAGGATTGGCATAACCTGCATAAAGCACATTCATCAGGTCGGCTGCCACGGTAGCAGAATTCGGAACAGGCAATACGGTATATTTCTGACTGAAGTTACGACGGATTTCCTCACCCTCCTTACCTTTCATCAGAATATAACCGCTAAACTGATGTTCTCCTACCCCACCAGCCGTAAAGCTATATCTACCATCAGCATTCTGAAGCCGACTGCCATTGACATAAATCTCAGGGCGTTGGGTACTGTCTATAGCCGCCATCACCACCTGTGAGTTGAATCGCTCACCCGCATAAAGGGTCGTCTTTTCAGGAATCACGAAGGCATTCATCTCACTCACATTCAGTTCCACGAATTTCACATCCTTCTTCTTCTCATCGCCCTCCCGCGGTTCATCCTGCAAGCTTCTCTTCACCTTCTCCACCAACGACTTTCCCTTGACACCGAGTTCCTCTTCAGTAGGAGTATTCAGTGCCAACATAGCCATCAAGACGACATACATCAGATTGATCATCTTCTGGCGTGGTGAAATCGGTCTTTTCTTTATTGCCATTTATTTTTCTTTTAAGTTTGCGGTCATCGCTGCAATCATACGTGCATAAATGCTGTTCAGTTGCTCTATCTGCTGAGCCATCTTCCGGGTCTGTTCATTGATCTGGTCGATGGTACCAATCTGCTGACTGGCACTTTTCAACTGCATCTCATAAACCTTGGTAATACCGGTAAGCGTGCGGTTCAGGTTTTCCATCTCCTCACTGTCACGAGTCAGACGGGAGCTCTGTTCATTAACCTTGCCAAGGGTATCTACCAGATTCTTCAGTTCATCCACATAGCTGCTCTGCACTTTCTGCATTTCCTCAGAAGCTACCTGCATTTCTGCCAAGGCATCCGGCTGAACTATTGGGGAAGCCTGGTTGGCAACACCAGCAATTGGAGAAGATGATCCTATGGTAGAAGCAGCCACATTCTTGTCCTGGTATTCTACCTTACCCGTCTCCAGATATTCCTCCGTTACATGAGTAGGAAGCTCTCTGCCATCAGCAGTCTTATCGAAAGGACGGTCGAAAGCAGACAGGAAGAACACAATAATCTCAGTGCCCATTCCCAGGAAGATCATCAGTTTGGCTCCGGGAAGATGCGTCAACGTGAAGAGAGTACCTGCAATAACGATGCTCGCACCCCAACTATATGCATAGTTCAGGAAAGTCTGTCCCGGAACACTATCCATCCACTTCTGCAGACGATATACAATATTATATTTACTATAGTCACCCATTTTGATTATCTCCTATTCTTATTTCTTGAAGGTTTCTGCTTGGCACTCGATGTGGTAGCCAGACTTCTTACGCAGCGGAATCCGATATATGAGCGTGGCTGGTTCTGATATTCCCAAGAGCGCCATGCCGAGCGGATAAAAGATTCCGGATCTTTCCAGGAACCACCTCTTACACTCTTTTTCTTCAACCGGTAAGGATCTTCCTTGGCTGCATTGTATTTCAGATCAGGATTCAGATCATTCATTGCATCCACTCCTGCCTCCGTATAAACGGTGCTGGTCCATTCCGCCACATTACCAGCCATATCATAGAGCCCGTTTGAGTTGGGTGAATAAATACCCACCTTACTCGTTATCAGGTTACCATCCTTGGTATAGTTACCCCTATCTGGCTTGAAGTTGGCATAGAAACATCCATCTCCATTCTTTACGTCAGCATTGTCCCAAGGGAACTCACTCTGATTCTTTCCTCTAGCAGCAAACTCCCATTCTGCCTCTGTTGGCAGACGGTAACGCTGCACGAATCTTGCCTCCGGTCCCAAACCTTTCAGAAGGTAGTCGGTACGCCAGGCACAGAAGGCATTCGCCTGCTCCCAGGTGACACCCACAACAGGATAGTCGTTGTAGGCTGGATTACTGAAATAGCTTCTCAGATAAGTTTCATTATCTGAGTTGCGGAAATCATTCACCCAGCAAGTTGTATCCGGATAGATATTCACGATATAAGTATTGAGGAAATCCCACGGACCGCTCAACGGGCGGTTGATGGTCTCTCTCACCACTCTACCCTCATCATCATAATAAGCGGTATCCTTCGAAATCATCACCACCTCATCAGGATTTATCTGGATATCTGTATTCAGACTGCGCTCCTGCGGATTGATTCGGTTACGGCGAAGGGCAGCTGCTGTGTAATCATAGATTTCATACTTATAGTTGAGCTGGCGCCAATCAATCAGCTTCTCACCGGTCACCGGATTCACATTGTAGAGACTTTCTATCGCACGCAGTTCATCCTCATTCGGCTTTCTTGGCAAAGGCTTTTTCCAGTTAACCTGCGGAGGAACCGGGTCGCCATTCTTGTCTTCGGTAATCATATAGGTCTCATCACCGGCATAGGCAGGATCGGCAAGACGGGTACGAAGGATGGAATCGCGTACATAAGCAACAAACTGCTTGTACTCAGAGTTCGTAATCTCAGTATCATCCATCCAGAAACCATCTACGGAAACATCCTTACGGGGAGTCTTGGCACCCCATAGCGAATCCTGAGTCTCAAGACCCATCTTCAGGAAACCACGGTTCACCTTTACCATTCCGTAAGGTGTAGGCTCCACGAACCCTCTTCCGCTTACGCCCACAACTTCTCCTCCTCTACCTGCCATGGAAGTAGATTTGGCGCTGAAACAGCCACTCAGGGAGAGCAGTGCTACAAGTGAGCAGAAGAGCCCTATTATTTTCTTCATTTCAATATTCATATTCTTGATGATATACTATAGTATTCTTACACTTTGATGTTTGTTCTTTCCTTTTTTGGCAAGACTGATCTCTGTCTGGTATCCAATGAAGAGTTCATGGCTACCATTGCCTGCATTCAACTTCGAAGTATAGCACTCATAACTGTACCCAAGCATCACCCCATGAAAAGTACCTCCCAACAGAAAGGTCACAGAATGATCAGGACTGTAGGTGAGTCCACCATACAAATGCTTTCCCTCGTGCTGATAAACCAGCCGTCCGGTAACATCGCCTCGCCACGCCGTACCATCATACCTGACAAGAGCAGATGACTTTATAGATAAAAACGGATTTCTCAGTTGAATATTGTATCCACCAGTCAAATAATACGTTGCATCAATCTTAAATTCATTTGATTCACCCAGAATAATCGTAGGAGAGGTAAGATGCTGCCCTGAAAGTCCCACATACCAATTACGATGAATGAAATAGAGACCCATAGCAAAATCCATACCACTTCCCTCTACATTTGTCGTAGCAAAAGCAGGGTCGCCCGATTCTCCAGCATCTACCTTGCTGCCATCAAAACTCTCACTCAGCATACCGCCCTGCAATCCAATGCTCATCATTCCTCCCCATATCTTCTTTTTATAAGCATACTGCAGGCTAAGACGCTGGTGGGTAAAGAGACCAATCTGATCATTCATCAGCGAAACACCCACACCCTGCTGATGATTGAGAAGCAGGAAAGGCATATCTGCTGCCAGATACATCGTACGGGGATTGTGTTCGAATCCTGCCATATCAAGAGCGTAAGCAGCCGTAACATTCAGTTTAGCCTGCTTACCCACTGCTGCAGGATTGAAGGATGACTCCATGTCGAAATAATGACTGAAGGATGGATCATACTGCGCTCTCGTACAGAGCACGCCTGCCAGCAAAAAACATAATATGATGATTCGTCTTAACACAATGTAATAACGTAAATTATCGCAGAATATTATATATAAGGTGATGATTGAGGAAACATCCGGGCAGATATGAGATGAAAAAGGAACAGAAAGAAGATGAAAAAGGCTGTTCTCCGTGTAGAGAACAGCCCTATCATCGACTTTTAATATTCGTCGTCATTCCAGAGGAATATTAGGGCTGAATACCAAGCACTTATAGTCTTCCAACTTTTATATTGAACATTTTATTAAGGAGTAAAAGTCGCTAAAAGGCTTTTCTAAACAGGGATACGATTTGCTATCTCTGCCATATCGTTCCTTTCTTTGATGGTACAAAAATACAAAAAATCAGCGATATGTGTAACACGCCGCTGATTGAATTAACTTTTTTTATGTAGAAAACTTTGCAAATATTTTCCACAATCATTTATTCTTATTCACTCTTAGCTGTCAGTAGTACTCACGGCTCTTGCGTTGTTGTTCTTCCTTATTACTGGCATAATATCGCCGTTGATGTTTTTGAGATGAAGACGGTCTTTCTGTAGCAAATAATTATAAAAATACACTTTTTATGCGACCAAACATAAACTTTTTCGGTTTATGTTTGGTCATTTCAATTAAATTCATTATTTTTGTGCCGCAACTTCGTACCTTTAAGTGCGATGATGCTAATAGCCCTACGCCGAAGTCACTTGAAAGAGTGTCGGTTGGTAGAGGGCAAACATAAGAAAAGCGTTATTGGCGCTTGGTTTTCTGGCATCTTGAAACTTCGAACACTTCATGGTCAGCTAAGAAACCTCGCAACGGTGATGCCTATGGGTATGTAATATACGTACCTTTCATAAGTCAGTTCCCAAAAGAGCTGACTCTATGGGAGTGTACATATACATATCGGCGTGGGGTCTCGTTGCTCGTTTCGGCTGACGGGTAAGTTCGAAGACCTCAAGATGTGAAGCGAGCGACAATGGGCTTCACGCTTTTTTTGTGCTTAGACTAGCACTTAACTATTAACAATAACAGTCCGAATGGAGCCATAGGACATAAACTTGATGTCTGGCTCTATGGGCAACAAAATAAGACATAACAGCAAAAACACTACGACGTGCGAGTAAAATCGTGCAGTCGCAGTGTCTTTGCTGTTTTTTTTGTTTTACAACATACAGTCTGACTTAAACAAAAGAAAGGAAATGAAAAGTACTAACAAGGAAATCAATCGCTTGTCATGGAACAGGCTTGCATTGCTTCTCATCATCCTCCTGCAGCAGACATTGGTAATGGAGGTTTGTGCAGAAGATGTTCAGAGAATTGCCTATGCCGTTTTTAATTCCGAGAACCAGACCCTGACCTTCAGCTATGGTAGCCAAAAGCCAGAGAAAGCCTATGGCATGAGCGTTGTGAGAAAGGGAGACGATTATGAACGACGTCCCGAGTGGATGGGCATCGCTAGAAACGTGAAGACAGTGATTTTTGATACCAGTTTCGCAAACTATCGCCCTCACGACTGCACGGCGTGGTTTGCAGAAATGTGGCATCTTGAAAACATTCAGGGACTCGAAAACTTCAATACCAGCCGCGTTCGTTCTATGGGCCTTATGTTTGCCGCATGCCAGAGTCTTAAGACAATCGACTTCTCCCATTTCGACACACGCAATGTGACAGACATGTTCCGCATGTTTGAACATTGCACAAGCATCGATTCGCTCGACCTGTCCCACTTAAACACCTCTCGCGTAAAGGACATGTCCAATATGTTCTACGGTTGCAGTTCTTTGACCAAGTTAGACTTGACTCACTTCGACACAGGTAAAGTGACCGACATGTCGTGGATGTTTGCCGAATGCACAAACCTCCGCTCTCTTGACCTGACACACTTCCACACTGGAAATGTCATAGACATGAGCTTTATGTTTTCAGAATGCGACAAGCTTAAGTCGCTCGACCTCTCCCACTTCAATACCGCCAAGGTGAAGTATATGCAGAACATGTTCTGGAAATGTCGCTTCCTGTCCTCTGTCAACGTTTCCAACTTCAATACCGCCGGGGTGACAAACATGACGCGCATGTTCGCTAATTGCCCCAGACTTAGGACGCTCGACTTGGCAAGCTTCAACACGGCAAATGTGGAGTTCATGAACGAGATGTTCTACAAGTGTATCAGTCTCACCACCATTTTTGCCAGCAGCAAGTTCACGGTTGACAATGTTGATGATAGCTATAGGTTTCTCTATGATAACGGATGGGCTCAAGGAGGACTCAACTTTGAGACACGTGACTACGAGATTCAGGGATTTATCCTCAATGGACTTTTCCGCTACTGCAACCAACTGAAAGGCGCCATCAAGTGTGATGAGACGAGCCACAAGTATGGAAAGGAATATGCCAACAGTCGTGTGGGCTACTTCACAAACCGTCCCTACCATATGCCGGCGCCGAAGTTGCTGCCCGTGACCAGTCCGATGGCCGACGAACCATTCGTGCCTGACTCCACGCAAGTGCTTAAGACAGCCAAGCGTAGGTTCTATCACAACTTCAACTATCTTTATGTGGAATATCCTATGGATGCCAACTATGTGCTTCTTAAGAAAATGCGTGACTGGGTCTGTCACTATCTCGGCGGTACATTTGAGGGCGACTTCGATGACTACAAGGAGGTGGTGAATACCTATGGACGGTGTCTGTCTCCGGGACAGGGCAACAAAACCATCCGTATCGTCTATGAAGACGACAATATAGTGACCTACCAGTGTGTGAGGTATGAGAGTGACAGAGAGACGGATGAGACCTATGGTGTCACGTTTAGGAAGAAGGATGGAAAATGCTTCACATCCAAAATGTTTGCGAACATCCCAGAATATGGCGACCTTCTGTTAGCGGGTCTGCGCGATATCTTCAGTGTAGGAAGCAACAATGAACTTGTGGACCAGCTGCGCGACACGAGTAAGAAAAGCATTCCGCTCCCAAGCCGCGAGTCTTGGATTACCAGCGAGGGTGTGACCTTGCGATTTGCTCCAGGACTCTTCAATACCATGGACCCCGGTTATCGGGCGACGGTGGTTATTCCATTAGACAAGATTGCCCCATTGCTCACCGACGAAGGTAAGGATTATATGAACCCGACATTAGCAAATAAATTAACAACCAATAAATAAAATGAAAGTCAAATTTTTTACAATGGTTGTGGCGGTCTGTCTTTTGGCTTCCGCCACAGTACAAGCACAAACCGTAGCCAAATCACAGGGAACAGCCAAACCTCAAGCGTCCCAAAAGTCGATGATTGATACTCTGTCGCCCGACAGCATAGAGACGCTTGCCTATGAGGGCAATGCTGAAGCCTGTTTTGCCATGGGACAGATTGTCATGAAACAGGCTCAAAATCAGAAAAATGACGAGTTGGGTTTCAGCTTGACGCAAGAGAAGGCCTGCAAGTGGTATCGCACGGCAGCAAACTTAGGCAACACCGAAGCCATCAAGTGGTGCTCCGACTATTATTTCCAGAAGTCTCGCGGCTATGATCCAAACCGCGACGGAATGAACGTTTACGGTACAGGCTTCGAGGACTACAAGATCGAATGTCTGTATTACGCCGCCCGTTTTGGCAAGAATAAGCAGGCAATGTACGAGTATGCCAAGGTCAAGGAGTTTCACAAAGACCACATCTCGGGTGAGCCAAGAGAGTTTTCCGAGATGGTTAAGTGGTACAAGGCAGCCGCAGACTTGGGAGACTGGCGGTCGGGCTACGAGTATGGCAAGTGGATGATTTCCAATGATCCGCTTAATGCCGAGAAGTACCTACTGAAGGCAGTCAGCAAGGGCAATGGCGATGCAGCCTGGATCTTGTGTCAAGCTTACAAGACGGGTAATAACCTGCCTCAGAACCTGAAGGCTGTGCCCAAATACTTGAAGATTGCTGCCGACAAGGGGGTTGATGACGCATGCTACTGGCTCGGTATGTATTATATGCAAGGCTATCTTGTACCACGCAATTATCCGCTGGCTGTGAAGTACTTCAAGAAAGTGAATGGCGGTCAGTATATTTACCGCTGCGCTCCAATGCTCTACCAATTGCGCAAGAAGGGTTACAAATAATACGGATTGCTGATAAGGTAGTCTTTAAACATTAATTTAACGCATAAATAATATGTATTCAAAAAACATTTTCTTCAAATTCACTTTCCTCTTTGCGCTGCTTGCCTTATGCCTGCATGCAGAGAAACTTCAAGCACAGAATGAGTCAGGCCACTTTAAATATGAATTAGTGGACAATGGACTTAATATTCTTGGTTCAGATATAAAAACTGGACATGTTGATATTCCCGATTCGCTTCCCTGTGAGGATGGCAAGATGTATCCGGTATTAGTCATTAGGAACATCTCGTTTAAGAATTCGGAAATCAGCTCAGTGAGACTTCCGAAAAACCTCGTTGAGATACAAGGCTATGCCTTTACGGGATGCAAGAATCTCAAGAGCATTGAGTTTCCTCCATCACTGAAAGAGATAGGACGCGAAGCTTTTTCTTACTCTGGTCTCACCCATGTCACTATTCCGAACACCATCAGAACTCTTGGCCGGAATAGCTTTGGAGGCTGCGATTCGCTGAAATCCGTAGACTTGGATTGCAGGGTAGTTGGCAATGGTGCGTTCATCGAGTGCAAAGCATTGCGTACCATTCACTTTGGCGAACATGTTGAAACACTCGTAACGGGAGCCTTCGCCTTGTGTAGTTCATTGCAGTCGGTGGTCCTGCATGACAACATCACCGAGATAGGTGCGAACGCATTCTTGGGTTGTACCAGTCTGAAGTCTGCTGAGGTCAAAGCTGAAGACGCACTCTTCGGAGAAGATGTATTTAAGGATTGTACCAGCCTTGTCAAATTGTCGCTGCCCTCAACCGTCAGCGATCCTGCCAAGTTGTGCTCCAATACAGCCTATGTGCGTAACATGTATGCCGGTGGATGGGTCATCAGCTTTGCCCATCTGAGAACACCTCGAGGCCTTGTTAAAATTTACGTCACGCTGAACAAGGATGCCACTTATACAGCCAAGAGCTCATACACAGGCAAGTTTAAAGTGAACTATCCCAATGGCACGAAGGGACCTGGCTCATTGGCTGTAGCCGGTGTCTTCAGTGGCACCTGGGAGCTTAACTCCGACGGAACCATCAAGATGAGCAATCACCGCAACAAAATGACCGTAGACCGCTATATGGAAGGCAGTCGCTCCGTCCGTAGCTTCATCACCTCAGGCATCTATGGTGAAATGGAACGAGAACTGCACTTACCTTTTTCCCCTGAAGGAAAGAATTTTAGAAACAATGATGGAGCCCTCATGGAGCGACAGACTACAAGCTCCAAAAACCAAGGAGCAAGCGGAAAAAGACAGACAGCAAGCCGCAAGGCTGTGCGTAAAAGATAAAGCCTTCTGAAAAAAACGTGGCTGATCTTCTCCGCCTTTTACGGTTTTTCAAAACAAAATGAAATAATGTGCTTTACATCCACGATAACAGCATAAGTCCAGAGCCGAAGTCTGTCCGTTATAATGGCGGCAGACTGAGGTAGGATATAAGAAAAACGTTGTTGGGGCTTGGTCTTTTGCATCTGGTGATTAAGAAATGCAGACTCCATGTCGAGGTACCTTGCCACAATGGGCTTCACGTTTTCCGAAGTGCACATGCTTTAATATCAATCTACAAACAAACAGTCAGAACTGAAGCCATAAGACATATTAAAAGAAACAAATACAATGATTTCAGAGAAAAACAAAAAAACGAAAGTGACAAACAGTAGTCGCTTTTTCCGTAATGCGATTGTTCTGTTGGGAACATTTTCAATGTCGCTGATGCCCGTTTATTCATGTACGTCAGAGAATGCAGGCAGTGCAGTATCGCAACAGGCAAAGAAACCTGTTGCCAAGAAGAAGAAGCAGCCACAGCGTGCTGCGGTGAAGAAAAAAGTGACAATCAATCCAAAGAATGTCATGATGGTGAGCGGAAAGAAAGTGTATTTCACTTTCAAAAAGAACGGTGTCTACTATAATTACCTTGATGCAAACAACAACATCGTCAAGACCAAACGTTGGTGCTGGGACAATACTGACAATGAAGTCCTGGACATCAGATGCTATAATGGTTACGTCTATGCCATCCTGAATGCAGATTTGGAGTCGACAAGGGTTATGAGCCTTGTTCTAATAGAGCTGATTCCTGAGCGCGACTATGCAGAACAGGTGGCAGAAGGAAACGAGATGGAGTTCGACGATGTCAAGCATGTGGTTCGTATAAAGGCCATAACGGGTCTTGCCGGAGAGACCGAGGCTGAAGGATTCACCTTTGACGAAACCACATACAAGATGTGTCAAGACCTTTGAAAAGGTTAATATACAATGGTATGAACATGATAAACAAACTTGTTGGAGAGAGTGAGAGAGTCAAGAACTCCATAGAGTGATTGGGGGCGAATCGTGCGGAATTGTTGCTCTTAAAGAAAACATTGAATCATTTATCACTTGAAACTCAATACGCCTTTTCCTCTTCAACGAGGACGAATACTAATCGCTTAAAAAGCTATACGAATAGTTTAAAGCGTTGAATATAAGGGGTATAGGAATTGTATAACAACATTCCTATACCGCTTTTTTCCCTTCTTTTTTATCGCCAAAGACTGTGCAAGGTGAGTGCAGAACGTCAAACTTGTTTGAATGTTATGCTGAGTCGCAGCCTACCTTATGTAAAGAAGTAATTTAAAAAGCAATCCACAAAATCAAAATATATGAAGAAAACCTTTACCATGCTTTAGGTACTTTTGCCTTTAGTTTGTCTGTGTTCGCTGGTAATTCAGGCGTAATATTCCTGCTTCGTAGCGGTAAGAAGGTGAGTTTTACCTTTGCAGAGAAGCCTGTCATTACTTTGAGCGACACCAACTTGTCCGTGAGTGTGTGCGGTGTGGAGTGCGTGAACTATTCTTATGCCGACGTGCAAAGCGTGGTAGTTGCTGATGATGTCGTTAGTGCGGTCGATAATGTGGTGGGCAATGACAAGAGCCAACATGTTGTCTTCTCGTATTCTGCCAGTACGTTGAATGTTTCGGGCTTGCCAGCTAACTCTCAATGACAAGGTAAAGTCTATCGATGCCGATCCCGAAGTGGGCATTTGTTATTCTGATGAAAATAAGGTCCCTACTTATAATGACTTCAAGAAGGAGTTAGGTAGCACCATGCAAGACTATTCGTTTACAATCATGGATTTTCTGGCACTACTTATTATTGCCGTACTTATGTCAAACTCCTTGATGAGGTCTATTATAGTGCCGTCAATTCCATTAGCACAATGAGCGTGAAGCCAACGTAGGTGCTTCAACTCATTTGGACGATGGTGACTACTTTGCTAGGGGCGAGACGTATGATGAGTGGAACTGGTCAAGTTGGGGGGGCAATTTGAACTGTGTCAAGTTATGTTTAAATGGTTCAAGCGGCTACCTCGTTACAGATCCTAACGGCAACACTATCTTCTTCCCTGCTTCGTTTTTTACTTCCTCGATGATGACCTCAACGGCCATGGTTCGTTCGGTGTCTGTTGGTTGCGTTCGCTCTATTCGGACGACGCCGAAAGATTCCATGTACTCCAGTTCATCAGAAGCTACGTCTACCCAGGGCACGTCATCTACCGTTACTATGGGGTTTCTGGCCGTCCAGTCGCAGAAAAATAAGGTGGACTAAATGTCCACCGCTTCACCCTTCAGACCAGTAGGCCTTCCCGCGGAGCGAGCGAAAAAATTAGAGAAAATTCCATATTATAACGACAACGACGAAAGAGATATTGCAAGCAGTGCAGAGTCATCGGCAGAGGAATTTCTAATTTTACAGACAAGGACTACAAGATATTCTGATAGTTTCGACTATAAAGACGTTATATTTGGTAGAAGGTGGTATCACTCTGTTTAGCGTGATACCACCTTCTTTTCTGCATAAACTCGCTCTGTGACGCCTGTTGAAACGTGACCTAACAATCTGCTTATCTCACTGATTTCAGCTCCGTGTGCAAGCGCTAAAATGGTCCAGGCGTGTCTTGATCATGGACGGCAAAAAGCCATATAGGAATTTCATGAGAAATCACCTATATGGCTCATTTCCATTATCTTATACTGATAATCGTAATCGATGAACGATTAGTACT
>JAIINY010000207.1:0-5605 GCA_022741625.1 Prevotella sp.
GCCCTTCCCAACTTCTCTATCGGGCTGTTCTTGCCCATCTTGATACGCAGCTGGGCACTGGCAGAAGTTACTGCCAGGAACGCTACGAGCGCAAATAAAATTATCTTCTTCATTTCCTTAAACTTCGTTCTTCACTTTTCACTTATCCTAATCTAGCGGTGCTGAATCTTCCTCCGGAATATCCTCCTCAATCACCAGGTTATCGATGATGAAGTTCTGACGTTCCATCGTATTCTTACCCATATAATACTCCAGGAGTTTCTGCACCTGGTCGGTCTTGTGGAGCGTAACCTGCTCCAATCGCATATCCGGACCGATGAAATGGGCAAACTCCTCTGGCGAAATCTCTCCCAAACCCTTAAATCGGGTGATTTCCGGGTCAGGACCAAGGTTTCTGATGGCTTGCTGTCGCTCCTCATCGCTGTAGCAGTAATGCGTGATGAAATCGCCTTTCTTCTCCTTAGGGCCCAACTTGGCATCGGCATCAGCCACCGCCTGCTTGTTCTTGATTTTGGTTCGTTTGTTGCGTACTCGGAACAATGGGGTCTGAAGCACATACACGTGGCCCTTCTTGATGAGGTCAGGGAAGAACTGCAGGAAGAAGGTGATGATGAGCAATCGGATGTGCATTCCATCTACATCGGCATCGGTAGCCACAATCACCTTATTATATCTCAATCCGTCCAATCCGTCCTCAATATCGAGGGCAGCCTGGAGCAGGTTGAACTCCTCGTTCTCGTAAACCACCTTCTTGGTCAGACCATAGCAGTTTAACGGCTTGCCTCGCAGCGAGAATACCGCCTGGGTGTTCACGTCACGGCTCTTAGTGATGCTTCCGCTGGCAGAATCACCCTCGGTGATGAAGATGGAACTAGCCTCCTTCTGCTCGTTCTTGGCGTCGCTGAAGTGGATGCGGCAATCGCGCAGCTTGCGGTTGTGGAGGTTCGCCTTCTTGGCACGCTCACGCGCCAGTTTGGTAACGCCAGCCATCGCCTTGCGCTCACGCTCACTCTCCTTGATCTTGTTCTCCAGAATCTCAGCCACATCCTTGTGGATATGGAGATAGTTATCTACTTCCTTCTTCAGAAAATCGCCCACATACTTATTGATGGTTTCGCCTCCGTTCGGAGACATTGTGGTACTTCCGAGCTTAATCTTCGTCTGACTCTCAAACACCGGCTCCTCAACGTTCAGGGCGATGGCAGCCACCAGTCCGTTTCGGATGTCGACATACTCATACTTGCCGTAGAACTCCTTGATGGTTCTGGCGATATGCTCCTTGAAGGCACTCTGATGAGTACCGCCCTGGGTGGTGTGCTGGCCGTTTACGAAGGAATAGTACTCCTCGCCATACTGATTGGTATGGGTAAAGGCAATCTCGATGTCTTCGCCTTTCATGTGAACAATCTCGTAAAGACCTTCATTGGTCATGTTATCGGTCAGGAGATCCTTCAAACCATGACGGCTGAGGATGCGGCGGCCATTGTGCATGATGGTAAGACCGGTGTTCAGATAAGTATAGTTGCGAAGCATAGTTTCCACGAAATCATCGTGGAAAGAATAGTTTTTGAACAGGGTATTATCCGGTTCGAAGAAGATGAAGGTACCGTTCTCGTCCTCCGTATCTTCGGTAACATCGCTCTGCAGAATACCTTTCTCAAACTTCAGATGGCGCACCTTGCCGTCGCGGAACGACTTTACCTCGAAATGAGAGCTGAGGGCGTTCACCGCCTTCACACCCACACCGTTCAGTCCGACACTCTTCTTGAACGCCTTGCTGTCGTATTTACCTCCGGTATTCAGCACGCTCACCGCCTCAACGAGCTTTCCCTGAGGAATACCACGACCATAGTCGCGCACGCTGACCCGCAGATGATCTTCGATATCAATCTCCAATCTGGATCCAGCTCCCATCTTGAACTCGTCGATAGAGTTATCTACCACCTCTTTCAGAAGCACATAGATACCATCCTCCGGCAAGTTACCATCGCCCAAACGACCGATATACATACCCGGACGGGTACGCACATGCTCCATATCGCTCAAGTGCCGGATATTGTCGTCGGTATATTCCACCGGCTGCTGCTCCTGTGGGGCTTTCAATTCATTATTATCTTCTGACATAAAATCCTCCTATGTTTTAGGGGGAATCAAGAGAAATTAAGGAGTTATGATGAAAAGACATCCGTCTTGACCTCCCTAACTCCTTAACTCACTTAATTCCTTATTTAATAATCTTCTTGTAGCATTTTCTGCGCTTATGCATCACTGGGGTCAAAGCTCCCCACTGTCCCTGCACGCCCGCATTGGTTTCCAGCTCTACCTGGGTTTCACCCCATTCAATGCCGTACTTCTGGTACCATGGAATCAGGTCGGCAAAGAGAAGCGCATTGGCTCCCTTGGCACGATATTCAGGGAGAATACCGATGAGGAGGAGGTCAACGATGTTGGTCTTGTGCATCTTGATGGCTCTCAGCACGTGGAACCAGCCGAAAGGCAGCAATCTGCCACGGCGGCACTTTCTCAGGGCATGAGCCAACGACGGCATGGTGATTCCCACACCGATGAGCTTATGCTCTCCGTCCGTCCAATCCTCAATGCAGGTGATGAGGTTGAAGTCTAGGAAACCGAGATACGACTTGATAAGCTGGTCTATCTGCTTCTGTGAGAGTTCAGAATATCCATAGAGATCCTTGTAGGTATCGTTGATGAGATCAAAGATTTTCTGACCCATTCCGCCCTGGAAGATATCCTTCTTGGTAAGCTTGCGCACATGGAGATTGTAACGTTTCTCTATCATCATCGCAATCTTGGCGTACTTCTCAGGCACCTCATTCGGCACCATAATCTTGAACTCCACGTATTTGTTGTCCACCTCGAAACCCTCCAGAGCCTCGATGTGCTCCGGATAGTAAGCGTAATTATAGATGGTAGGCATGGTGCCGAGCTGGTCGAATCCCCAGACGAGCATACCCTCAGGGTCCATATCGGTAAATCCAAGCGGACCTACCACATCCTCCATGCCTTTCTCGCGGCCATATTTCTCAACGGCATCCAGAAGAGCCTTCGAAACCTCACGGTCGTCGATGAAGTCAATCCATCCAAAGCGAACGGATTTCTTTCCCCACTTATTGTTTGCCTTATGGTTGATGATAGCAGCGACGCGACCTGCCAGCTTTCCATCCTTATAGGCAAGATAATACTCTGCCTCGCAGAACTCGAACGCAGCGTTCTTATCCTTGCTCAGGGTATTCATTTCGTCGCTGAAAAGATTAGGCACATCGTATTCGTTGCCTTCGTAGAGGTCGTAGTGGAAGTCGATGAACGTCTTCAAATCCTTCTTGCTTTCGACCTTTTTAATTTCTATTAATGACATGATTTCAAACTAGTTTGCAATATTATAGGATGCAAAAATAGCAATATTTCGCCAAACGACCAAATATTGCTATCTTTATTTTCAGTTTTTTAGGGGTTCAAGAATGATTACGAGCCACAAAGTGGCTTATATCACCCGATTAGTGGTGGTTTTGGCGGAATCATCTTATAGGATTAGAACTTGATTTTTCAGGAAATCAGCTTATTTTTTCTCCGTAATCATCAGCACATGGCTTTCGTCGCTCAGTGTGGTGGCAAAGATATAGGTTTCGCCACCATCCTTCAGCTTCAATCGCTTGCGCAATTCTGCCACGGAAAGAGGGAAGTTGCGGGTGGCGATGTTCGCCTTGGTGATTCCAGACAGATGACGCTTCAACTCCTTCTTATTGAAAGAAGAGATGGCGATGATGCGGAAACTTCTGCCTGGGAATGCTTCGATAGGCGCCTGGCTCACGAAAAGATGACTGTTCTTGGAAAGCATCCTCGCATCATAGCGCCCGGAAAGAACGCCAAAACAGCCGGCTTTCATCAACGACGCATTCGGCTCATAAAGATACTGCATCTCTTCAAGCGTGGATGGAGCAATCTTGACGGAAGAAGTCTCCATATCCGACTCATCACAGACGAAGGATTGCGCATCATTGACGCAATAAATGCGGAGTTTCCCGGCATACTTTACTGCTCCGTCTGTTCCTTCTGCTTCTTCAGCTTCACCTACTCCATCTGCCGATGAAGCCTCCATTTCGTCCATATTTCGCGCTGAGAGCACTAAAAGGAGTTCCTTGCACTCATTGTTCACGGAGATGATATGAACCTCTCTCACGCGGCTTAATTCGCTTACGGCACGGTGCCAGTCGAGCATCGGAGAGAGTTTGATGATGACGTAATCAGCCTTCGAAAGCATTTCTTCCTGCAAAACGGTGACATCGGGCGTGCAATCCTTCAAGGATACTACCTTGTTGCCCGCATCGTCTCTACGGGCAGGATCTATGAAGATTAACTTAAGACCAAGCTTGGTCTTAAGTAATGACAGAGGTTGGTCATAAATGATGCCTAAAGAATCATCAGCTGATGCTGCATCATCTTTCTTTGACAGAAAAGAATGAAGAACCTCAATTCCATCCCCATTCTTCACGATGGCATTCTTCAAGCCCAGTCGCTCAAAGTTCTCCTTAGCCGCCTCGCAAAGATGTGCCTGACGCTCCACGTACATCGACTTCACTCCCAATCGGGCTGCGATATAAGAGAAATCTACTCCGAAACCACCAGTCAGATCTACAAACCCGATTTCTTCAGAAAATGATGAAGATACCGGCAAACCGAGCAGTCTCGCTGCCAATTCTGCCTTGTAAAGTGCAGTAGATTCAGAGGAGCATTGCTCCATAGAAATATGAGGAGGATAGATGATGCCTTCGAGACTTGCCCAACGAGGCAACTTGACACGAGCCATCTTTCGCCCGCGAATCTGATCGAGAGCGAAAGGCATATCTACTTCCGGATACTTGCTTCCGAGAAAAGCCAGCTGGCGGACATCATCGTCCTGGTGCTGGCGAATAAAGTTTTGAGTAGCTTGGTTCATCATTTATGCTCTTTTTATATCTTTATGGAATGGTACTTTATATTTTTATAGCTTAATACTTCTGTTCTTTTAAACCTCTCACGACATAAGGAATATTGCCTGGCAATGGCAAAAAATTGCCCTCCTAAAGAGCAAAAAAATGCCATGGCAAGGCAAAAATTGGAATGAGGCCTCCGCAGTAAAAAAGCCTACTCTCGTTTTTACTCTTCACCCTTCACCATTTAGCCTGAAACCCCGATAAACACTGGGGATTTGAGAGGTGAAGAGTGGCGCTGACTCTTCACCACTCTTCACCTCTCTTCACCTATAAATGTAAATCACTGACCCACAACGGAATAGCTACAGAACCGAAGAGCTCCAAAAGCTCCAGCCTTATAAAAAGGTGAAGGGTGGGTGAAGAGTCACTTCAACTCTTCACCCACCCAACTACCTATCCTTCAATCGCTTACACTCAAAAGGTGAAGAGTGAAGGGTTTTTGAGAGAATTCTCTCGCATTCGTTTGAATGCGAAGAGAAAAATCCGGTGTCTTAAGAGATACGGTGGATTAGTCTGCCAACTTAGCCTTCAAGAACTCACGGTTCAAGCGGGCGATGTTAGCGATAGACTCGTTCTTAGGACAAACAGCCTCGCAAGCACGAGTGTTTGTACAG
>JAIINY010000208.1:0-5494 GCA_022741625.1 Prevotella sp.
TCTGCAAGGTATCTCGAGTTAGTACCTGAGAATACCAAATAAGAGTTCTTGTCACTCATTTCCTTTAGTGTTTACGTGTATTAATAGTTATGTATTATTCTAGATGATATATATATATGAATCATTGCGAACTGGTTTTTAGCTGATAGCTTTTCTCAGTCTTTCGAAATGCTGAATCAGCTCCTTGAAGTCAGTCTCATTATGGATATCAAAGCGGTTCCAGATGTCTCCGCAGATTACCACGCCTCCAAATCCCAGGTCTTTGGCCATTTTGAGATTTTCCAGGCTCATGCCTCCCAGGGCGTATACCTTTTTGTCTATGAGACCAGCCTTTGCAGCCATCTCTAACTGCTGTGTAGAGAATGAGGATTTCTCGTCCTTGAATTCGATGCAGTCGAATATGTTTTTCAGAAAAACATAGTTTGACTTCTTCTTCATCTCCTTCAGCTTTAATAGGTCAGTACAGGTGCGGCTGTATTTGCCCTTGTAGCCATCAGGGACAGGAGCAAGAGGATCATCGATGTGTATTCCCGCCAAGTCGTATTCCTGCTTGAGGTAATAATGGTCGTGAACCGTAACCTTGCGTCGGTAGTCTTCTGGCAATAAAGTGAGCAAGCGCTCAGAGTATATGGGCGATGAACCTGGCTTGAAGAGATGCAGGTTGTCCATCCCCTCGTCGAACAACGAGGTGAGTATCTTATCTTCCTCCACAAAGAATGTGGACTTGGTCATTATTGCTAATTTCATTGTCAAAATGCATTTTATACTGCAAAAGTATTAAAAATTTCGCAATCCTGCAATTATATCGGGATAAAAAGCTATCTTTGCACCATAAAATTAATATTTATCAAGAAATGAGAGTAAATTTATCAACTTTTTGTGAGATTCACACCCCAATTTATGTTTTGGAGGAGGAGAGACTGAGACGCAACCTGAGTCTTATCAAAAGTGTGGCAGAACGTGCCGATGTGGAGATTATTCTTGCCTTCAAGGCTTATGCCCTGTGGAAGACTTTTCCGATTTTCAGAGAGTACATCCATTCCACTACGGCGAGTTCTTTGAGTGAGGCGAAACTAGCTTTCGAGAAGTTTGGAAGTCCGGCGCATACATTTTCGCCGGCTTATACGGATTATGAGATTGATGAGATAGCCCGCTGTTCGAGTCATCTTTCGTTCAACTCGCTTTCTCAGTATGAGCGTTATCATGAGCGTGCCCGATTGGCAAATCCGGAAATCAAGTACGGATTGAGAGTGAATCCTGAATATTCTGAGGTGGAAACCTTATTGTATAATCCATGTGCTCTGGGAACCAGATTTGGCGTATCGGCAGATAAGTTGCCGGAAACCTTGCCTTCCGACATAGAGGGATTCCATTGTCATTGTCATTGCGAGAGTGGGGCAGATGTCTTCGAGCGCACATTGGCACATATCGAGGAAAAGTTTGCCAAATGGTTCCCGCAGTTGAAGTGGATTAACTTTGGAGGTGGTCACTTGATGACTCGCAAGGATTATGATGTTTTACACCTTATTAATATATTAAAGGGATTTCATGCCCGTTATCCTCATCTGAAGGTTATCCTGGAGCCTGGTAGTGCCTTTGGATGGCAAACCGGTCCGTTGGTAACCCAGGTAGTAGATGTGGTAGAAGATAAAGGTATCAAGACTGCGATTATCAACGCCAGTTTTACCTGCCACATGCCAGATTGTCTCGAAATGCCATATATGCCGGCAGTGAGAAATGCTGAAACTTTGGAGGTTGAAGACCCGATGAAGGCTCCGGAGGGCGAACATATATATAGAATAGGTGGCAATAGTTGCCTGAGTGGTGACTTCATGGGGTTCTGGAAATTCGATCATGAACTGGAAATTGGCGAAAATGTCATCTTTGAAGACATGCTCCACTACACCACAGTGAAGACAAATACCTTTAATGGCATCACTCATCCGGCTATCGGAATCGTACATTTGGACGGAAATTTGGAAATTTTGCGCGAATTTGGATATGAGGACTATCGCGACAGGATGGATTGATGACTGGTTATTTGATGAAGTTTGTCCCTAAAATGGACGAATAATGCTTGAAATACGCCTAAAAATGCACGTTTTTCCCCTAAAATGAAGAAAAATGTGCATTTTTTATAAAAAAAACGCTGAAAAATTTGGTGGGTTCAAAAAAATGTAGTACTTTTGCACTCGCATTCAGAGGAACGCTCCTATGAAAGTTAGGAAATAAGCGGAAATAGCTCAGTTGGTAGAGCACAACCTTGCCAAGGTTGGGGTCGCGGGTCCGAGTCCCGTTTTCCGCTCGAACATTTTGGACAACATGTCATTCTGTATTAGGTATGGAATTTCAAGACAATGGAGAGGTGGCGGAATTGGTAGACGCGCTACTTTGAGGGGGTAGTGACAATCGTGTCGTGGGAGTTCGAGTCTCCTCCTCTTCACTTCTTGAAGTTGTAACAAGCGGAAATAGCTCAGTTGGTAGAGCACAACCTTGCCAAGGTTGGGGTCGCGGGTCCGAGTCCCGTTTTCCGCTCCATTCTTTTACATATCTAGTTAGAAGGGTGTGTATTTTTGAGCCCAAGTGGCGGAATTGGTAGACGCGCACGTTTCAGGTGCGTGTGTTTCACAACGTGCAGGTTCGAGTCCTGTCTTGGGCACTGATGTTCAAAATGGCATCTAAATGTTGGAGAGGTGGCGGAATTGGTAGACGCGCTACTTTGAGGGGGTAGTGACAATTGTGTCGTGGGAGTTCGAGTCTCCTCCTCTTCACCATTTTCATTATTTTTGTTAGGCGGAAATAGCTCAGTTGGTAGAGCACAACCTTGCCAAGGTTGGGGTCGCGGGTCCGAGTCCCGTTTTCCGCTCTATTTTATTTGAAAATAGAGAAACATACCGATTATGAATTTATATTTAAGATATTTCGATCAGGAGACATTAGTAAATAATGTCGATGAAGCAATAGATTTTTTGAAAGGTATCCCGGAAATTGGTATGGATGCTGAGCTAGAGGCAGATATTAGAGATTACGCCGCTAGCGATGTTTGCTATCCTAAACGTTATAAAGTTCGTCCTCGTATTTATTTCATTGTTATTAAGACGGCTGCTGCTACGATGCAGGATTTCAAGGATAAGAAGGCCTTGCGTTCATCTGCGCCTGCAGAACGCCAGGAGAATCCTGTGATGCTGAATCTTACACAGGAGTTGGCTGGCTGGTACGAGGGATCTTTGGATTTCAAGCGTGTTGTGATGGTGCCTGCTACGGGAAAGTTTGAATACCGAGATACTCACTTCGTGGCTCATGTAAAGGCTATGTCGGGGTTGGATTGCTACACTCGTATTGTAGAGCACTTGAAAGAGAGAGTTGACTCGCGTAGTCAGTTCCCTTCAGCTAAGGGTAAGAATTTCCATTTCCGCTATTTGGGAATGTGGAAGTAAAAAGATAATTATTAGAAAACTATGAATAAGGTAATGTTGATTGGTAATGTGGGCAAGGAACCTGTTGTGCATTATTATGATGCAGATCAGGCGGTAGCTCAAGTGTCTTTTGCGACAACGGAGAAAGGTTACACCCTGGCTAATGGTATGCAAGTACCAGATCATACCGATTGGCATAACCTCGTGTTCTTCCGTGGTCTTGCAAAGGTGGTGGAGAAGTATGTACACAAGGGCGACCGACTCTATGTGGAAGGCCGGATCCGCTATCGACTCTATGATGACAAGCAGGGTAAGCGACATAATATCACCGAGATATACGTTGATAATATGGAGATGCTGACCTCGCGGTCAGGGGCTTCTGCTCCAACTTCAGCTCCTGCTTCATCTTCAACTCCATCTCCTGCAGAGACTACTGGGAACAAAGATTTACCATTTTAAATTTTAAGCTCAGAAATTGGATATATCGACCATAACGGATGCTTTTAGTGATGTGCTGCTCTTGCAGCCATCTACTGGTGTTTTTGTAGCTGCTATATTGGCAGCTATCCTGCTTGGTATGTCAGCTTTTGCCAGTGGTTCCGAAATCGCTTTTTTTAGTTTATCACCTACGGATATTGCGGAACTGGAGGACGAAAAAACTGACTGTGACAAGAAAATTCAGATGTTGCGTGAGGATTCAGAACGTACATTGGCTACCATACTGATAACCAATAACTTTGTGAATGTCACCATTATCATGCTCCTCAACTATGTTTTTGCCGGAATCGTGGAGTTTGGTCCTAAAGCCTATTGGCTTCAGTTCCTTATCATCACGGTAATCCTTACATTCTTGCTTTTGCTCTTCGGAGAGATTATGCCTAAGGTTTATGCCCGACAGGATCCTCTCAAGTTTTGCCGTAGATGTGTGGGCGGCATTATGTTTGCACGCAAGGTGTTCTGGGCATTGGAGAATGTACTGTTGAAGAGTGGAATCGTTGCTGAAAAGATTATACAGAAAGAGAACCATGTCCTGAGTGTGGATGATTTGGAACAGGCTCTGGAACTCACCGACAAGGAAGATATCAAGGACGAACAGAATATGCTGAAGGGTATCATCCGATTTGGTGATGAAACAGCCAAGGAGGTGATGACCACCCGTCAGAACATCGTTGACCTGGATATTCGCAGCACCTATCCTGAGGTGTTGAAGTGTATTGTAGAGAACAACTACAGTCGTATTCCGGTATATCAGGATAATACGGATAATATTCGTGGTGTGTTGTATATCAAGGACTTATTGCCACATCTTTCAAAGGCATCCAACTTCCGTTGGCAGAGTCTGATCCGTCCTCCTTACTTCGTTCCTGAAACTAAGAAGATAGATGATCTGCTTCGTGAGTTCCAGGAGAATAAGGTTCATATCGCCATTGTGGTAGATGAGTTTGGCGGTACTTCCGGTATCGTAACCCTGGAGGATATCCTGGAGGAAATCGTTGGCGAGATCAATGATGAATATGATGAGGAGGAGAAGTTCTATTCGAAATTAAATTATAATACATTTATCTTCGAAGGAAAGACCTTGCTTTCAGACTTCTGCAAGATTCTGAATGTAGATGACGAAGAGTTCGAGGAGGTTGAGGGCGATGCAGATTCCCTGGCAGGTCTGCTCTTGGAAATCAAGGGTGATTTCCCAAGCATGCACGAGAAGATAGATTATAAGAACTATACTTTCGAGGTGATGAATATCGAGGAGCGTCGCATCAGCAAGATCAAGGTGACGGTACATCCTGTAAGAAACGAAGAGGAGAATTCTTCCAAGTAGTTCATCCTCCTTAATATTTGTAATATTTTGATTATATAGTATGGCAGTTGTCAATATACGAGAAGTTTATCCGGGAGTGAGTCTGGGCTTATGGCAGATGGATGAGACTGTAGAACAGTTGTTTGAAGCATATCCTCTTCTGCAGGCTTACCGCTCCCAGGTGGAAGAGAAATATAAGAACGATGGCAGGAAACTGGAGTTTCTTGCCATTCGTGCATTAATGTATGAGATGCTCAAGACGAACGGGGCTTCCAAG
>JAIINY010000209.1:0-5492 GCA_022741625.1 Prevotella sp.
CGGGTGTAAGCATTCTGCTGAATCTTCTGCTGGAAGTTAGCAGCAGCAGCCTGCAACTGCTGACCCTTCTGAGCGATAGTAGCCTGAATATTCTGACCCTTTTTCTCCAACAAGGCAGCATACTCCTTAGCGAATGTGTATTGAGTCATGATAGAGTCAACCTCTACGTATGCGATCTTCAACTCTGCTGGAGCCTTGCTCTCAGACTTAGCCTCAACCTGAGGCTGTGACTTATTGCATGATGCCAACGACAAGGTAGCTACAGCAGCAATAGCCACTGAACTCAAAATGTTCTTTTTCATTTCTTCTGTATTTTTATTATTATTTATTCCTAAAACTAAAATGATTTAATACGCCTTGTTTGCTTCGCGCGCTTCGCGGTCTTGGTCAACCACACAGTGGATACCCATCTTGCGCAAACCAGGATTGTCGTGAACATGCTGAGAAGAGAACTTACCATTCTTCTTAAAAATCAGCTTCACACTAAATAATGCCATTGCGATAGCAATTATTAACAGACTTAATAACATTAATTTTATCATTTTTATTACCTTTGCAGTGCCTTAGTGCACTTCACGTTGCAAAGGTACGATTTTTCGGGCAAAAAGCAAAAGAAATCTCATAAATAAATGACTTTCTTGATGCAAAAATAACAAAATAAGAGAATAATACATACAAAATAACATTATCAATGGAAAAAAATGAATTAAAACCTGCTCTTGTGTTCGAGCAGTTCGCTAAAATCAACGAGATACCTCGTCCTTCCAAGCACGAGGAGAACATGATTGAGTTTTTGAAGGAATTTGGCAAAAGCCATCATCTGGAAACTGTAGTTGATGAGACTGGCAACGTATTGATTCGAAAGGCTGCTACCCCTGGATATGAGAATGCTGATACCATCATCCTTCAGAGTCACATGGATATGGTATGCGACAAACTGGTGGACGTAGAGTTCGACTTTCACAAGGATGCCATCCAGACCTACGTAGATGGTGAATGGTTGAAGGCAAAAGGTACTACCCTAGGTGCTGACGATGGTATCGGATGTGCCATCGAGCTTGCCATCCTCGCCGCCCACGACATCGAGCATGGTCCTATCGAGTGCGTCTTCACCCGTGACGAGGAAACCGGCTTGACAGGTGCTGTAGGTATGAAGGCTGGTTTCATGACCGGCAAGATGCTCATCAACCTTGACTCAGAGGATGAGGGTCAGATTTTCGTATCCTGTGCAGGCGGCCAGACTACCAAGGCTACCTTCCACTTCACCCGCGAAGAGGCTCCAGCAGGCTACTTCTTCATGGAGGCATCCCTGAAAGGTCTCAACGGCGGTCACTCTGGTGATGACATCAACAAGAAGCGCGCCAATGCCATCAAGGTACTTGCCCGCTTCCTCTTCCTGGAGAACGAGAAACTCAATGGTGCCCTTCGTCTGGTAAGCTTCAACAGCGGCAAGATGCATAACGCCATCCCTCGCGACGGCAAGATTGTCTTTGCTGTCAAGAATGAGGCAAAGGAGCAGGTACGTGCAGACTGGAATATCTTCGCATCTGAGGTAGAAGATGAGTTCCACGTAACTGAGCAGTCTATGCTTTTCAACATGGGTTCTGCCGATGCAGCTCCTGTTATCGAGAAGGCCGTAGCCGATAAGTTCATCATGGCTTTACAGGCTGTAGATAATGGTCCACTCACCACCTGTCAGGACGAGGCACTTGCCGAGATGGTAGAGACATCCAGCAATGTTGCAAGCGTGATGACCGACGAGAATAGCATCAACATCGTGGCTTCTCAGCGCAGCAATGTGATGAGCAACCTGGACAACATGACCAACACCGTGAAGGCAGCCTTCCTTCTGGCAGGTGCTGAAGTAAACGTGGGAGGCAAGTATCCTGCATGGAAGATGCGTGCCAACAGCAAACTGACCGACATTACCGTGAAGAGCTACGAGAAACTCTTCGGCAAGGAGCCATGGGTAAAGGGTATCCATGCCGGTCTGGAGTGCGGTCTCTTCTCAGAGCGTTACCCAGACCTCGACATGGTAAGCTTCGGCCCTACTCTTCGCAACGTTCACACACCAGAGGAAGCACTTCTGATTCCTACCGTTCAGATGGTATGGGATCACCTGCTGGATATCCTCCGCAGCGTGAAGTAAGAAGAACTGAGTGAATTCCTAACAAAGGATATGAAATCATGAAGAAGATACTATTCGTATTGACATTAGGCTTGGCGCTGGTTCTCACTTCCTGTGGCGACCAGCACAAGGCTCAATCTCTCGTCAAGGATTTCCTCAATGAAAACCTGGAAAACGAAGATTGTAGCTTTAAACGCTTCAGCCAACTCACTCCTACAGCCATGATCGATTTTAACAGAGTAAAATCTATGCGTCAGGAGATGAACCAGTTGCCATATATGAAAAAGAATATCGACTATAACGATGGCACCTTCCCAGACACCTTAATGTATCTGAGAGCCACCTACCAGTTGACTACTCATGATGGCAAGAAAGAAGAACTCACCCAGACTTTCTATCTTGACAAAGCTTTGACACGAATCATCGCTTTCAAAGAGAACTGATTCTATTTCAAAAAAACTAAAATCAAGAATTTAAGTTTAGATTGTAAAATTAGATAAACATAAAAACAAGGCTGCACTCCTGGCAAAGGGAATGCAGCCTTATTTTTGTGATAAAACCCACAAGTTAACTGAAACGCTCATACAGAGGCCTGACTCTTGTTTCAAGCCTTATCTAACCAAGTTCTTATCCTGCCAAAGCCTTCTCAACAAAACCACGAACCTTCTTGCGGGCAACACCCAGTTTCTTTTCAGCTTGTTTATATTTCAGATTGAGAGTTACCGCAATCTGACGAACCGGCATATCTTCGTAGAGATTCAGACGATATACCGAACGCTGACTCTCCGTAAGCTGAGCAATGCCCCGCTCCAGTATCTCATTCACTTCACGAGCCGAGAAGACAGACTCCACCCCTTCAGAAGAACGGTTTAGCCAGCTTCCCTTTCTAATTAAATGCTCATATTTCTCATGTTGCTGTCTGCAACGCCAATAATCGATAATCTTGTTCCTTGCCATCGTATAGACCAGACAAGGCAGAGTTACCGGTGATATCATCTGATCCGACTGCAGAAGTCGAACAAAGATATCCTGCACAATATCCTCAGCCTCATCCACAACTTGCAGACGAGAAATCACGAATTCCTTAAGTTCGTCATAATGATTTGCATAATAATCAGCGATGATGCATTTTTTTGATGCAACATCCTGTTCTGATTCAACTTTTTGTTTCATATCAGGTGGTTTTTATCTGTTTATAGTTTATTTGTTTCTTCGATCAAGTAGTGCAAAGGTACAAAAAACAGATAATATCACCAAAGAAAAGAAACAAAAAAATGTGCTAAATGCCTATTTTCAAACATTTAGCACATATCTAGATACGATTTGTAACATTCAATGTTACCCTACGTAAAGTAATATACTTTTTATAAAGCAGCAATTACTTGATCATATCCACACTTCTCTTCAGGAAAGCATCGAGAGAAGCGCCCTTCAGCATACCATTCTGCAACAGGGCGAGGTCGATGAGCTGATGAACGATGTTGTTGTTCTTGGCATAACCAGAGATGATATCGTTGCGCTTGGCCTTCTCATCGCTGATGGCTTTCTCTGTGTTGTGAACATCATCCTTCTCCTCCTGGGTAATCTCTTCTGGCTTCTTCTTGCCCTGCTCCTGATGAAGCACTGCAAGACGAGCTTCCTGTCCCTTGATCTCTGCAAGGATTGGCTTCAGGCTTTCGGCGGTATTAGCCTCAGCATCCTCCAATACCTTCTTCACCAATGCATGGTCTGAGTTCAATACGATGTTGTAGCTGTCTGGCATCTGACCATAGAAGTTCATACCTGCCTGGAACTGACTCATTGCCTTCATACGGCGCATATACTCGTTCTGAGTAATGAGCACAGGTTGGTTCTGCTCACCCAAAGCCTGAATCTCCACGAAGAACTCTGCCTTGTCGAGCTTAGGCATCTGAGAACGGAACACCTCTGTCAAATTGTCAGACTGATCCTTTGTCAAATCTGTCTTCTTGGCATCTTCCTTCACGATGAGTCGGTCGATGATATCCGCATCCACACGGGTAAAGCGGCTTTTCTCCAACTTTTGCTCCAACATATTTACCATAGGTGTATCGAGCTGACCTTCCATCAGGAGCACAGAGTAACCCTTCTGCTTGGCAGCCTCAATGTAAGAGTACTGCTCCTCCTTATTGTTAGCATAGAGATATACCAGATTACCATCCTTATCCGTCTGGTTGTCCTTGATCAGCGTCTTGTACTCCTCGTAAGTGAAGTACTTGCCCTCAACATCCTTCAGGAGTGCGAAGTCCTTGGCACGCTCGTAGAAGTCTTCCTGTGAAAGCATACCATAATTGATGAAGAGCTTGAGATCATCCCACTTCTCCTCGAATTCCTTGCGGTTCTCCTTGAAGATTGAGCTCAGACGATCTGCCACCTTCTTGGTGATATAGGTAGAAATCTTCTTCACGTTGCTATCGCTCTGCAAGTAGCTGCGGCTCACGTTCAATGGGATGTCTGGCGAGTCAATGACACCATGCAACAGGGTCAGGAATTCAGGAACGATGCCCTCTACCTGGTCTGTTACGAATACCTGGTTGCAATACAGCTGAATCTTGTTACGCTGCATGTCAATGCTGTTCTTGATACGTGGGAAGTAGAGAATACCCGTCAGATTGAATGGGAAATCTACGTTCAGATGGATCCAGAACAATGGGTCGTCCTGCATTGGATAGAGGGTGTGATAGAACTTCTTGTAGTCCTCATCCTTCAGTGTGCTAGGAGTCTTGGTCCAGAGAGGCTCCACATTATTAATAATGTTATCCTCGTCAGTCTCCACGTTCTTTCCGTCCTTCCACTCAGTCTTTTTGCCGAAGGCTACAGGCACTGCCATAAACTTGCAGTACTTGTTCAGGAGTTCCTCGATCTTGTTCTTCTGGAGGAATTCCTTGCAGTCGTCAGCAATATGGAGAACGATGTCAGAACCACGCTCTGCCTTGTCTGCATCCTCGATTTCGAAAGCCGGTGAACCATCGCAGCTCCACTTTACAGCCTTGCTACCCTCTTTATAGCTCTTGGTGATGATTTCCACCTTGCTGGCTACCATGAAAGAAGAATAGAAACCGAGTCCGAAGTGACCGATGATGGCATTGGCATTCTCCTTATACTTATCAAGGAAGTCGGTTACACCAGAGAATGCAATCTGGTTGATATATTTATCGATTTCCTCCTCAGTCATACCGATACCACGATCGCTGATGGTCAGGGTACCAGCCTTCTCATCTAGAGAGATACGCACTGTTGTGTCACCAATCTCACCCTTGAAGTCGCCCTGGGCAGCAAGAGTCTTCAACTTCTGTGTAGCATCTACGGCGTTTGAAACCATCTCACGGAGGAAGATGTCGTGATC
>JAIINY010000008.1:0-26726 GCA_022741625.1 Prevotella sp.
AGAAACACGAAGACCTGGAGCAACGCCGAGCTGAAGAAGCTCACCAAGATCGTGGCATACGATGACTATACCACCGGGGCTGAGGACGGCGGTGGAACTGAGAACACGCCGGGCGGAGGCAACACCAACCAGGGCGCTGGCGGGGAGACCAACAAGGATAACGGCGGAACATCGCAGGGTGGCGGTGGTACCAGCCAGGGCACTGGCGGGGGAACTGGCGGGGGAACTGGCGGCGGAACTGACGGCGGCGGCGACAACGTAAATTTTTAAATCTAGGTTGATGCGGATTGCAAATCCGCAGAGCCAAAATAGGTTAGGACGTTTTTTAACGGCGGATTGCAAATCCGCCGAAACGCCTAACGGAATTAATCACTAATCACTAAAAAAATGCCTATGAAGAAAGAAACTTGGAAAACTGTATTTCAGATAGTACTATCTATTTTGACCGCTATTGCCGCCTCTCTGGGCGTGACGAGCTGCATGTCTTAACACATCAAATAAAAAAAGTGCCGGTAGGATTCACCTATCGGCACTTTTGCTGTATATGAATTTCCTTATTGAAATCCTTTTTTCCTAGATGCCTCTAGCCTTATAGATCTTATCCTTGGCATCATTGATTTCCTGGAATTTCTTCTCGGCGGCACGGCGAACATCCTCGCCCAGAGCTGCTACCTTGTCGGGGTGATGCTTGAGCGCCATCTTGCGATAGGCTGCCTTCACCTCATCATTGGAAGCGTCGGGGGAGATGCCGAGGATGCGGTAGGCATCTTCCAGCGAAGTAGCGGATGTGGCTGATGAACCGCCGCCATGCATACCCAGCATCTGATCTACATCCGATGCTTCCAGCCCCATGTGGAGGGCTACTTCCTTCAGCGCCTGAATCTCCTCAGGAGAAACCACATTGTCTGCCTGGGCTATCATCACGAGGAAGTTGAGCAACTGCAGGCTCTGCTCGTACATCATGTTGGCACGTATCTGATGACAGCTGTCCTGTATCACCGTGCGATACTGCTGCATGCCCATGCGCTTCTGCTGCTCGAAGAGCTTGAGGAGGATTTCCTCGCCCTGCTGCTTCGCCGCCATACCGAAGTTCTGGAGTAGGAACCGGCGTACCAGCTCCATCTCTGAATGCATGATCCTGCCATCTACATTGATGATGTAAGAGGCGAGAACCAGGAGCGAGAACATAAAACTATTTCGCTCTCCCTCATAGGCGTGCTGCTGACCGTAGCCGCCGTAACTTCCGTTTCCATATTCTCCGCTGCCATATCCGCTGTAAGCTTCGTAGGCGTTGGAGTATTCTCTGTTGTTATGTCCCTCACTGCCAGGTTTGTTGACCTCGTCTAGCCCATGGTCGAAGAGCGATCCGAGGGCGAATCCAGCAAGGGCGCCAAGAGGTCCTGCGGTGATGAATCCCAGAAAGCCTCCTATCCATTTTCCTGCTGCCATATATACTGATTTTTCTGAATGATAATCAATTTGAAAAAAGCCCCCGACTTCTGCTGTATGCTAAGAAAGAAGCATGCAGCTTCGGAAGGGGGCAAGTGCTGACTATTTAGAGGTATCTTTTTTATTTCTCGAAATAGTAGAGGAACTGGGCAATACCAGAAAGTGCTGGCTTGCGCTGGCCTTCTATCTCGATGGTAAACTTGATGCTGGTCTTGCAGATACCACGGAGATTCTGAATATCATGGAGTGTTGCCACGAGGCGAACACGTGAACCGGTGATGACCGGCTGACCGAAACGCATCTCATCCATACCATAGTTTACGAGCATCTTGATGTTGTTTACCTCGATGATCTGCTGCCAGAGATAAGGCAGTACAGAGAGGGTGAGGTAGCCGTGAGCGATGGTGCTGTGGTAAGGGCTTTCTACCTTGGCGCGCTCTACATCTACGTGAATCCACTGTGGGTCGAGGGTTGCGTCTGCAAACTTGTTGATACGGTCCTGGTCGATCTGCAACCAGTCTGATTCACCTAACTTCTCACCGAGGTGAGATGCAAAATCCTCGTAGGAATTGATAACTAATTTTGCCATTTTTATCTTTGTCTTTTAATTGTTATTTGTGATATTCTTAAAGCTTTTGCCCTTTTAAGGGCATTAGTCTCTTCGGAAGATATCCCGGGTATAGACTTTTTCCTTCACATCATCGAGGCATTTATCGTATCTGTTAGCGATAATCGCCTGACTCTGCTTCTTGAAATCCTCCAGGTCGTTTACCACGCGGCTGCCGAAGAAGGTGGTTCCATTCTTCAGCGTAGGTTCGTAGATGATAACCTGGGCGCCCTTTGCCTTGATGCGCTTCATCACGCCCTGGATGCTGCTCTGGCGGAAATTGTCGCTTTTGCTCTTCATCGTGAGGCGATACACGCCGATGGTGCAAGGCTTCTCTTCCTCCTCGCGGTAGTTGTTCTGGTTGGCGTAATCGTAGTAGCCTGCCATGTGGAGCACTCGGTCGGCGATGAAATCCTTGCGGGTGCGGTTGCTCTCTACGATGGCCTGGATCAGATTCTCGGGCACGTCGGCATAGTTTGCCAGCAGCTGCTTGGTATCCTTCGGCAGACAGTAGCCGCCATATCCGAACGATGGATTATTGTAGAAGGTGCCGATGCGAGGGTCCAGTCCCACACCCGATATGATGGCCTGGGTATCGAGTCCCTTCATCTCGGCGTATGTGTCCAGCTCGTTGAAGTAGCTAACCCGGAGTGCCAGGTAGGTGTTGGCGAAAAGTTTCACCGCCTCTGCCTCTGTGAGCCCCATGAAGAGGGTGTCGATGTTCTCCTTGATGGCTCCCTCCTGCAGGAGTTCTGCGAAGAGATGCGCCGCCTGGTCGAGCCGCTCATCTCCTGCCGGTCTGCCCACGATGATGCGGCTAGGGTAGAGATTGTCGTAGAGCGCCTTGCTCTCGCGCAGGAATTCCGGGGCGAAGATGATGTTCTCGCTGCCCATCTTCCGGCGTATGTTCTCGGTGTAGCCCACTGGGATGGTGCTCTTGATGACCATGATGGCATCGGGGTTCACCTCCTTGACCAGCTGGATAACCTCTTCTACATGCGATGTGTCGAAGTAGTTCTTCACGGGGTCGTAGTCGGTTGGCGTGGCGATTACCACGAAGTCGGCGTCCCTGTAGGCTGTGGCTGCATCTGTGGTAGCCTTGAGGTTGAGCTCTTTCTCCGCCAGGTATTTCTCGATGTATTCGTCCTGGATAGGCGAGCGGCGGTGGTTGATGAGTTCCACCTTTTCGGGAACCACGTCCACAGCCACCACCTCGTGATGCTGGCTCAGCAGCGTGGCGATGCTCAATCCTACATAGCCTGTTCCGGCTACGGCTATCTTTATATTTTCTTTTGCCATTACCTTTTTTATATTTAAATTGCTGCAAAGGTAATAATAAATAGGTAGAATGCAAAATCTTGCGCCGATTTTTATTAAAAAATAACTGAATTTGCGGTAAAAAGGCCCTTCAAAATTTGCGTATTTCTGAGCAACTGTACTGTTGGCCGGAAATACGCAAATTTTGGAGGGGGATAAATGGGACGTTTTGGGGGTGATGATGCAGTGATGGGAGAGAAACCGGGTGTCTGCCTTTCTGTCTGATTTTCTATATTGTCAATAAATCAGAATAGTCGGGAATCTCTTCGAGGAATAAATATTTTTTATCGTCGTAATCCATCCGGCAGATGTAGTGCTCCAGTCCGTTGCTCACCACCAGGTAATCTACGTGGAGCAGGAGATTATATACCGAAATCTGATCGAACACCTTCTGCGTGATGGGGATGTGCGGCGCCTTGTATTCGATAATCATCCTGGGGCGGAGTTCGCGGCTGTAGAGTACGCTGTCGGCACGCAGCACCTTGTCGCCGCATTTCAGCTGAATCTCGTTGGCGAGCAGCGAGGCAGGGTAGCCCTTGTGCTCGATGAGATAGTGTACGAAGTGCTGGCGCACCCATTCTTCGGGCGTGATGGCTACGTATTTCCTGCGCAGCACATCCAGTATCTTGGGCTGCTGTTTCGTGCCCGAAACCTTCATTTCGAAGGTTGGTAAGTTCAAGCGAATCATTTTTTATACCTTATTATATATATAGTTCGATTTATTTTTGTACCTTTGCAAATGGATTGCAGGCTGGATTCTCTGTGCAGACAGATGAATGGCAGGCTGGAATCACAGTGCAAAGATACAAAAAATAAATCAATGGCAGAAAAGAAAAATGCAATAAGTTACGAGTCGATCATGAAAGATCTGAAGGCTCGGAAGTTTGCGCCCGTGTATGTTCTGATGGGCGACGAACCTTTCTATATAGACAAGATTTGCGATTATATCGCCGAGAATGTGCTCCAGCCGGAAGAGCGGGACTTCAACCAGACCGTGCTTTTCGGGGCAGATACTACGGCGGTGCAGGTAGTGGATCAGTGTAAGGGATATCCGATGATGGCGGAATTCAGGGTGGTGATTGTAAAAGAAGCACAGAATCTGAAGAGCCTGGATGCCCTGGAAAAGTATCTCGAGAAACCGGTGAAATCCACCGTTCTCGTCATCTGCAACAAAAACGGCAGTATCGACCGCAGAAAGAAGTTCATCCCGAGAGCCGAACAGGTGGGAGTGGTGTTCGAGAGCAAGAAGCTCTATGACCGTCAGCTTCCGGGTTTCATCGAAACCTATCTCAAGGCTCGCAAGGCAACCATCGAACCGAAGGCGGTGCAGATGGTGGCAGACCATATCGGAGCTGATCTTCATCGCCTCACCTCCGAACTCGACAAGCTGCTCATCTCTCTTCCTGATTCCGACCGTCGGGTGACTCCGGATGTGGTGGAACGTGAAATAGGAGTGAGCAAGGACTTCAATGCTTTTGAACTTCGCAGCGCCATCATCCAGCGTGATGTTTTCAAGGCAAATCAGATAATAAACTATTTTGACAGCAACCCGAAGTCGGGTTCGCTCTATGCGCTCCTCCCGTTGCTCTTCAGTTATTTCCAGAATCTGATGATAGCCTATTATGCTCCGAATAAGCAGAACGAAAGTGAGCTTGCAAAATTCCTGGATTTGCGCGGAACCTGGGCGGTGCGCGATTATACGATGGGAATGAGAAACTATTCCGGAGTGAAAGTGATGCAGATTATCGAGAAGCTGAAAGAGGTGGATGCGAAGAGTAAGGGCATCGATAATCCGTTTACTTCGGCAGGCGAATTGATGAGAGAACTCATCTTTTTCATCCTCCATTAGGCTGCATTCCGGCTCCAAAAATCCGTCGATGGGCGAGGGTGGGAGAGAGGCTGATTTTTACTCCTCCTTCGTCTTGTCGGAGAAATGAAATGATCTGGAATCGGGGAGGGCGTTTAGCTTCCTGAAAGTGGTGAAAATAGCGTTCGTTATCGGGAAAACGGGCGCTATTTTTTTTGTTTTTCTCGTGTGGAATCTCTCGTTTGGATGGATTTCTCATCTAGATGGTCATTTTTCAGTTTTCGCTGAAATCGCAGTTAACTATAATGAATATCAGCTAGTTAACGAAAATAACCCCCTTCAATACTCGCATTTTTGAGCAAAACCCGACCAACGAGCTTGAAAACGCTCAAAATGGAAAAAATTGCTATCCTCAGACCCTTCTTTTTTAGTGTTTGCATTTATTAAGGTTTATGTTTCTGTAGTTTAGTAATATAAATGTGTATTTTGTAAATCGCTCTTTATATTTACGAATCTAAACTAAAGAAAACTAAATCGGAGAAAAAAGAGAGTGAATTTACAAATGTAAATGTAAATCGGGCGGTTTTGGAATATGAATGTATAAATATGCAAACGAGTTATTGAAACGAAAACGTATTGAAACCCAGTGATTTATAGATTTCTGTTGTTTTATGTAAGATTGTGATTTGGAATTTGGCGCAAGAAAGATGCATAAAAGCGGCTGAAATGCCTATTTATAGGGAATAAATTGTTTGAAACTCAGTGAAATAAGAGTTTTAAGTAAAGCATATCATTGTAAAAGCTTTAGATTACTAAAGTTAGATTTGTAAATCTAAACCATAAAACTAAAAAAGTAAAGATTGGAAGTTTAAATTTGTAAATACAAACCTAAAGTTTAAAAAACAAAATTTTTCCCGAAAAGTTTGGTAAAACCAAATTTTTGCTTTATCTTTGTAAAATCTAAGAAAAATGGGCCAAAAACGGGCCTGTTCGGAAATAAAACATCATAAAAAATCAAATTCAGACATAGTGATGAAAGACAGAATCAGACAGATCATGGAGGACCAACACCTCAACCAACAGAACTTCGCGCAGCTCATCGGAAAATCGACAGCGACCCTGAGCAGCATCTTCAATGATCGCACAAAACCATCGCTCGACATCGTGGATGCAATCAAGAAAAAGTTGCCTCAGGTGAACCTTGAGTGGTTGCTTTATGGTACTCCTCCTATGTATATTAATAAGGTGGAAGGTGCCCAGGCGGGTGCTTCCGCCAGAGGTGAAAACGGAGCGGACGAGGATTCGCTCGGTATGTATGGAGACGCTGTAGGTGTGGCTGGTACAGGCGCTTCGGCAGCAGACATGGGCGGAAGCCATGGGGGCATAGGTGGCGCTGGCGGCGTGGTGGAGCCTACCCTGGATTTCGGGGGCAGCGAGGGATCTGACTCCCCTACTTCTCCATCGCTCTTTGACCAGCCTCAAACACACGGTGTAAAAAGGACACCTAAAAATATCGCCAATGCTGCGGTTAAATATGTGGACAAACCGCAGCGTAAGATTACCGAGATCCGCATCTTCTACGATGACCAGACCTGGGAGACTTTCGTTCCGAAGAAATAGACCGGTGCTCTGCTGTCGGAAGTAAAGAGGGAATAAAGAAGGAATAAAGAAGGAATAAAGTAAGAGGGGGAGCTGAAAAAATCGCCCTTTCTCTTTGTGAAGTTCGAATTTTGTTGTACCTTTGCACTGCCTATATATAAAATAGGTATAACAGCAAGCATCAAATATGCATTAATAGCAAGCATTAACAACAAGCATTAAAATAGCAATAAGATGAAAAAATATGTTCTAGACCTTAAGGTGGTTTCTGTAGAAGCACTCAGCGATAAGCACGTATTGATTAAGCTTACCGACGAGAAGCCTCTGCCGGAAATCCTGCCTGGACAATTCGTAGAAGTAAAGGTAGATCATTCGCCTGCCACCATGCTTCGCCGTCCTATCTCCATCAATTTCGTGGATAGAGAAACCAACCAGCTCTGGCTGCTCGTAGCCATGGTGGGCGACGGAACCCGCCAGCTCGGAAAGCTTCAGGCTGGCGATACGCTCAACTGTATGCTGCCTCTGGGCAATGGTTTCACCATGCCTACAGAGAAGAGCCAGAAGTATCTCCTCGTGGGTGGTGGCGTAGGTGTGGCTCCGCTGCTCTACTTCGGAAAACTCATCAAGGAGTTTGGTGCAGATGTAACCTTCCTGCTGGGTGCCCGCAAGGCTTCCGACCTGCTGGAGCTGGATGAGTTTGCCAAGATAGGAAAGGTATGCATCACTACCGAGGATGGCTCTGCCGGCGAGGTGGGTTTCGTAACCAATCACTCTGTGCTGGAGAACGAGCAGTTTGACATGATTTCTACCTGCGGTCCGAAGCCGATGATGGTGAGCGTGGCTCGCTTTGCCAAGAAGGCTGGTGTGGAGTGCGAGGTTTCCCTGGAGAACAAGATGGCGTGCGGCGTAGGTGCCTGCCTCTGCTGCGTGGAGAAGACCACCGAGGGACATAAGTGCGTTTGCAAGGATGGTCCGGTCATCAACATCAAGCAGCTCACCTGGGATATCTAAACCGGATGCTTCTGGTAGATAATTGTAATAGAATATTATTTGATTAAGAAAGATTATGGCTGATTTAAGTGTAAATATAAAGGATTTGAAGCTGAAGAATCCAGTGATGACTGCATCGGGAACTTTCGGCTACGGATTGGAGTTTGCTGATTTCGTTCCGCTGGAGGAAATCGGAGGTATCATCGTAAAGGGTACTACCCTTGAACCACGCGAGGGAAATGACTATCCACGCATGGCTGAAACTCCACAGGGAATGCTCAACTGCGTGGGCCTCCAGAACAAGGGTGTGGAGTACTTCTGTGAGCACATCTATCCTCAGATCAAGGACATCGATACCAATATGATCGTAAACGTGAGCGGACACTCGCCTGAGAGCTATGCGGAGTGTGCGGCACGCGTGAATGAGCTGGATAAGATTCCTGCCATCGAACTGAATATTTCCTGCCCTAACGTAAAGGATGGCGGTATGGCTTTCGGCGTTACCTGCGAGGGTGCTGCAAGCGTGGTAAAGGCGGTGCGCAAGGTGTATGACAAGACCTTGATCGTGAAGCTTTCGCCTAACGTAACCAACATTGCCGACATCGCGCGTGCGGTAGAGGCTGAGGGTGCCGACTCTGTTTCGCTCATCAACACATTGATGGGTATGGCGGTGGATATTGAGAAGCGCCAGCCGCTGCTGAGCATCCGTACAGGCGGTTTGAGCGGCCCTTGCGTCAAGCCGGTGGCATTGCGTATGGTTTACGATGTGGCCCATGCCGTGAAGATTCCGGTAGTAGGACTGGGCGGTATCCAGAATGCCAAGGATGCCATCGAGTTTATGATGTGCGGTGCTACAGCCATCGAAATCGGTACTGCCAACTTCATCGATCCTGCCGTAACCAAGAAGGTGAAGGATGGTATGAACGAGTGGCTTGATGCTCACGGCTGCAAGTCGGTGACTGAAATTATCGGTGCCATCAAGTAAATGCTGGTCGCCAACAGATAAATTACACATTATTATATATAAGCGACCCCAGAACTATCTGTTTTGGGGTCACTATAAAGGTTCAGGTTAATATATAAATTAATATATAAAAGAGGTATGATGGATTTGAATGATATGAATCCCGTTCTGCTCGTAGCAGCTCTTACGCAGCAGATAGCGGAGCAGGAGAAGCGGGCGGAAGCTTGTAGCGAGGATGCTGAGAACAAGGCTGCGCTGAGCAAGAACCTGCTGAGACGAGGCAATCTGCTGATGCAGATGGGCGATAAGGAGGGAGCTGGAAAGGATATGCAGAGATACCTGCAGCTGAATCCCGAGAAAATAGAGGAGCTTACTGGAGAGTTTAAGGCTGAAGGAAGAGAGCATTGCCGATAAAAATCTGCCAGTTTAGGGCTTTTTCTGATAAAAATCTGCTGAAAATCTGCTAAAAATCTGCTAAAAAGCAGAAAATATAAGGAAAATAAAGAAAAAACTGACAATTTGTTTGGTGGTATCAAAGAAAAGTGTTACTTTTGCAAACGAGTTGAGACTTTCATCGGTTGATGCTCCATCTGAGCTACTTCATTCTGAAGACGGATGCTCGAAGCAATAAGTGAATAACAAATAAAAGAATAAGAAAATGGAAAAGTTGAACGCTTACTTTTTTAGCTATTACTTTTACTTTGCAAGCAATTGTAAAGCGGGAAGTTGCGTATATATTTCAACTTAGGATATAAGATTCTAGAAATCATCGAAACGGTCCCGCTCTATTGTGAGCAGGACCGTTTTTCGTAAAACTCGAATCCGTTTTCCATAAGCGTTTTCGAAATAATCCGTTTCAAAAAACGTTTTCCGAAAAATCCGTTTTCCAAAATCAGAAGATAATGTAAAAAAGAGAGTGAAACAATGAAGAGAATTGCAATACAAGGAGAGTTGGGATCCTTCCACGACATTACCGCCCACGAGTATTTCCAGGGCGAGCAGATAGAGTTAATCTGTTGCGCTACCTTCGAGGAGGTGTTTGAGAACATCAAGCGAGATCCTACCATCATCGGCATCTGCGCCATCGAGAACACCATCGCCGGCAGTCTGCTCCACAACTACGAGCTGCTCCGGGAGAGCGGAACCACCGTGGTGGGAGAGCACAAGCTCCACATCGAGCACAGCATCTGCTGCCTGCCTTCCGACGACTGGAGTACCCTGCAGGAGGTTCACTCTCATCCTGTAGCGCTGATGCAGTGTGGCAAGTTTCTCGCCAACCATCCTGATCTCAAGGCGGTGGAGGCTGAGGATACCGCAGGTTCTGCCGCATTCATCGCCCAGCACCAGGTTCACGGATGGGCAGCCATCTGTTCTGCCTACGCTGCCAGGATGTATGGCATGAAGGTATTGCAGGAAGGAATCCACGACAATCCGCACAACTACACCCGATTCCTCGTGGTCTGCAATCCGCAGAAGGCCGCTCTTCTCCGTCCTATCGAAAAGGCCAACAAGGCAAGCATCGTCTTCAGCCTTTCACACGACAAGGGTTCGCTCTCCAAGGTTCTCACCATCCTGAGCTTCTACGACATCAATCTCACCAAGATCCAGTCGTTGCCAAGCATCGGACATGAATGGGAATATCTCTTCTACGTGGATCTCACCTTCGATAATCTGACCCGCTATCGACAGAGCATCGATGCCATCACACCACTCGTGAAGAAACTCACGGTGCTGGGAGAATATGAGGAAAAAGAATAGTAACATTTCAAAATAAAAGAGAATAAAAATGATACAACCAGCCAATAGAGTAACAGAAATACAGGAATACTACTTCAGCCGAAAGCTGAAGGAAGTGGCTAAGCTTAATGCCGAGGGACAGGACATCATCAGCCTCGCCATCGGAAGTCCAGACATGCCGCCTTCTAAGCAGACCATCGATACGCTCTGCGAGGTAGCCCATAACCCTGCTGCACACGGATATCAGCCTACGGTGGGCATCCCGGAGTTGCGCAAGGCGATGGCTGGTTATTACAAGAGATGGTATGACGTGGATCTTGACTGGGCTACGGAAATCCAGCCCCTCATTGGTAGCAAGGAGGGTATCCTGCACGTTACGCTCGCCTTCTGCAACCCTGGCGACGAGGTGCTCATCCCAAACCCGGGCTATCCTACCTATACTGCCATCAACAAGATTCTCGGCACCAAGATTACCTATTACGATCTGCGCGAGGATAACGAATGGCAGCCAGACTTCGAGGCGCTGGAGAAGATGGACCTCAGCCACGTGAAGCTGATGTGGACCAACTATCCGAACATGCCGACCGGAGGCGTGGCAAAAATGGAGACCTACGAGCGACTCGTGAAGTTTGCCAAGGACCACAACATCGTGGTGGTGAACGACAATCCTTATTCGCTCATCCTCAACGAGCATCCGCTGAGCATCATGCAGGTGCCGGGCGCCAAGGACTGCTGCATCGAATTCAATTCGCTCAGCAAGAGCCACAACATGCCGGGATGGCGTGTGGCTATGATTTCGAGCAACAAGCAGTTTATCTCCTGGATCCTGAAGGTGAAGAGCAACATCGACAACGGATGCTTCCGCGGAATCCAGCTCGCTGCTGCCGAGGCCATGCTCAACAATACCGACGAGTGGCACCGTGAGAACAACATCACCAACTATCGCCGCCGCCGCGACATCGCCGAGCAGATCATGCAGGTATTGGACTGCAAGTTTGATCCTAACCAGGTGGGCATGTTCCTCTGGGGCAAGATTCCGGAGAAATACGCCGATGTAGAAGACCTCACAGAGAAGATTCTCCACGAGGCGCGCGTATTCATCACCCCTGGATTCATCTTCGGAAGCAACGGCAAGCGATACATCCGCATCAGCCTTTGTGCCAAGGATGAGAAAATGAAGGAGGCGCTGGAAAGAATCAGAAAAGTCTTTGGGAAGTAAAAAAATAAAAAATTAAAATATACGACTATGGAATTAGAATTAGAACCATTGAATCTCCCTAGTGATCAGGAACGCCCTATCGTCATTGCAGGCCCATGCTCTGCAGAGACTGAAGAGCAAGTTATGACTACCGCCAAGCAGCTGGCTGCTAAAGGCTGCCACATGTTCCGCGCTGGTGTATGGAAGCCACGTACCAAACCAGGAGGCTTCGAGGGAAATGGCGAGGCTGCCTTGCCTTGGATGAAGCAGGTGAAGGAGGAGACCGGTATGCTCACAGCTACCGAGGTGGCTACTCCTGAGCATGTGGAGCTCGCCTTGAAATATGGAATCGATGTTCTGTGGGTGGGAGCCCGTACTTCTGCCAATCCATTCGCCATGCAGGCACTGGCAGACAGCCTTCAGGGCGTGGATGTTCCTGTGCTGGTGAAGAACCCGGTGAATCCGGATCTTGAGCTCTGGATCGGTGCGCTCCAGCGTATCAACCAAGCTGGTATTAAGCGACTCGGTGCCATCCACCGCGGTTTCTCCAGCTTCGACAAGAAGATCTACCGCAATCTCCCTATGTGGCAGATTCCTATCGAGCTGCACCGCCGCATTCCTCAGTTGCCTATCATCTGCGACCCTAGCCACATCGGCGGTCGCCGCGACCTCATCGCCCCTCTCTGCCAGCAGGCTATGGACCTGGGTTTCGACGGTCTGATCGTAGAGAGCCACTGCTCTCCTGATGATGCATGGAGCGATGCCAAGCAGCAGGTTACTCCGGATATCCTGGATTACATCCTGAGCCTCCTCGTAGTTCGTGATGAGCATTATTCTACAGAGGGTCTGCATCAGCTGCGTGGTCAGATTGATGAGTTCGACAACCAGTTGATGGATCTTCTTGCCAAGCGTATGCGTGTATGCCGCGAAATCGGTACCTACAAGAAGGAGCACAATATGACAATCGTACAGACCAACCGCTACAACGAGATTCTCGAGAAGCGTGGTGCCCAGGCTTCACTCTGCGGAATGAGCCCAGAGTTTGCTGCTCAGATCTTTGAGCATATCCACGAGGAGAGTGTTCGCCAGCAGTTGGAAATCCTGAATCAGAAATAAATTTAGTGAAGAGTAGAGGACGAAAGACTTCGGCCTTCACTCTTCATTCTTCACAATATAAAGAAATGAGAATTTTGATAATGGGAGCAGGAAAGATGGGAAGCTTTTTCATCGACCTGCTCAGCTTCGACCACGAGGTGGCTGTGTATGAAAAGGATGCCAAGCGACTGCGCTTCACCTATAACTGCTACCGTTTCACCAAGATGGAGGAGGTGGAGATGTTCCGCCCGGAACTCGTCATCAATGCCGTAACCGTGAAATACACCATCCCGGCATTCGAGGAGTTGCTGCCACATCTCTCTAAAGACTGTATCATCAGCGACATTGCGTCGGTGAAGACAGGATTGCAGGAGTTTTACGACAAGAGCGGCTTCCGATACGTGAGCACTCACCCGATGTTCGGTCCTACATTCGCCAACCTGAACCAGCTCTCCGAGGAGAATGCGGTCATCATCAAGGAGGGCGACTATATGGGTAAGATTTTCTTCAAGGATCTCTATCAGAAGCTCGGACTGAGCCTGCATGAGTACACCTTTGATGAGCACGACCAGACGGTGGCTTACTCGCTGAGTATTCCGTTTGTCAGCACTTTTGCCTTTGCGGCGGTGATGAAGCATCAGGATGCTCCTGGTACCACCTTCAAGCGCCACATGCAGATAGCCAAGGGCGTATTGAACGAGGATGACTATCTCTTGCAGGAAATCCTCTTCAACCCATATACATCTGGACAGGTGGCCCAGATTCGCGAAGAACTGGCTGAACTCATCGACATCATCGATCACAAGGATGCCAAGCGCATGAAACTCTTCCTCACCAAAATCAGAAATCATGTGAAGGAAGACATCGAAATCAAGCAGCAGAAATAGGAAAAAACAGAAGACAAAGAAGAGTAGTAGATTATGAGTGAACAGATTGATCAACAGAATAACACAGCTGAACAGCCTAGCATGTTTCAGGTGGTAAACGAGGGATTCACTACCCGAGAGGCGATTGAGGAAGCCAAGAGATGTCTGCATTGCAAGATTCCGCAGTGTAAGAAGGGATGTCCTATTGAAAACGATATACCGGATTTCGTACACGAACTGTCGATGGGTAACATGGGTGCTGCGATGAGCATCATCAATGCCAAGAGCAATCTGCCGGCTATCTGCGGACGCGTGTGTCCACACGAGAAGCAGTGCCAGGGACATTGTGTGCTCGGCAAGAAGGGAAAACCTGTACAGATTGGTAAATTGGAGCAGTTTATCGCTGACTTCGATACCAAGATGAAGCTCTCCCGTGAGCTCCTGCCACAGAAAACCCGAGGTAGAGTGGCTGTAATCGGTTCGGGTCCTGCAGGACTTACCGTAGCCGGTGATTTGGCAAGACAGGGATTCAATGTAACGATTTTTGAAGGACAGGCTGAACCGGGTGGCGTACTGATGTACGGTATTCCGGAGTATCGCTTGCCAAAGACTGTGGTGCGCGATGAGGTGAGCAAGATTGCAGCCTTGGGCGTGCAGTTTATCACCAACTGTATGGTGGGCGAGAATAATGTCACCATCGACAGTCTCTTCCGTGCCGGTTATGATGCCATCTTCATGGGTACCGGTACCAACGTGCCTCAGAATATGGACACTACACCGGGCAGCAAGCTCCATGGTGTAAGCCAGAGTACCTACTTCCTGCATAATGTAAATTCCTATAACGAAGGTGTTTTGCCCCGCGATATGGTTCCTTTGCGCGATGGCGAGAAGGTAGGTGTAATCGGTGGTGGAAATGTGGCGATGGATGCTGCCCGTACAGCCATCCGTCTGGGTGCTGACGTTACCGTATTGTACAGAAAGACCCAGGAGGAAATGCCTGCCATCAAAAGCGAATACGAGGATGCTGTAAAGGAAGGTGTGAAGTTTGAATGGAAAACTACCGTAGAAGCCTTCCTGAAGGGCAAGAACGGCAGATTGGGAAGCTGCGTGCTGAATACACCTGAGGGCGAAAGGGTAGAGAAATTTGATAGAATCTATCTCGCTATCGGTTCGCGCCCTGCCAACCGCATTGTTTCTACTACTGCCGGAATCGAGGTGGATGAGAAGGGATATGTAAAGGTGGTAGATCGTCCTTTCGGAATGACTACCCGCCGTGGCGTATTCGCAGGTGGTGATGTGGTGCATCGCCCTCAGACCGTAGTGCTGGCGATGAAGGCTGCCAAGGAGGTGGCTCAGGGTATCGCGCAGTATGTGGATGCCATCAAGCTCCTGGAAGAAGCCAAGCGTATCGAAAAAGAAGGTACCTGCTCGTAGAGGTTAATATCTGCTTAATCTGGTTAATATCTATTGCAATATTTTGCGGAATGAAGGATTCTTGTTATTTTTGCCTACAAAAAAGCAAAGATTATGAAGAAAATTATATTTTTGATAATAACCCTGCTGTCGGTGGCTTCCATGGTCTATGCGCAGAAAACATGCGTCATCGCATCTGCCGAGGATCATGTGCCTATCAGGGAAGCCCTCATTCATACGAACAATAACCATTGGGCGCGTACCGACTATCGGGGCTACTGGAACATGCGCTACCAGTTTGATTCTGCTACCGTATCCAAACCGGGCTATATCAAGGCAACCATCCGCTATCAGGAGTTGCCTGATACCGTTTTTCTCCTTCCCGAAGCCAAACAGATTGGCGAAGTGACCGTTTGGGGCAAGAACCAGGAGCATATCGACAATATGGAAGAGCAGATACAAGAGAAGGTGAATTCTGTGCCAACATCACCGGGAGGAATCGGCTTCGATGCCTTCGGCTGGATGGACAAGCAGGGCAGCCGCGACCGGAAGCACAAGAAGCAGGCTCAGGAAATCTTCAAGAAGATGGACAGAAAGGATCCTATCGTCTCTGCCTACGAAAAGGTTACGGGAAAGAAGTATGAACTGAAAAATCCTATCAATTTGAGCGCTAACAAGAAAGAAACTTTGGAAAAGCAGGATGAGACCAGGCAGGAATCATCAGAGAAAACGCTTCCAAATGTTCAAAATGAAGCAAAAGAGCAAGAAAATGAAAAATAATCGAGATTGAGTTGGCTTTCTCGGAAAAAGTTCGTAACTTTGTGCCCGAAATAAAAAAGTACAATTAAGAACATGTTTGAAAATTTAAGTGATAGACTAGAAAGATCTTTCAAGATACTGAAAGGTGAGGGTAAAATTACCGAAATCAACGTGGCTGAGACCATGAAGGATGTGCGCCGTGCACTCCTCGATGCCGACGTTAACTATAAAGTTGCCAAGGAATTCACCAACAAGGTGAAGGAAAAAGCACTCGGCATGAATGTTTTGACAGCCGTGAAGCCAGGCCAGTTGATGGTGAAGTTGGTGCACGACGAACTCGCTGAGCTGATGGGAGGCGAGGAAGCTCCATTGCATTTGGAAAGTCGCCCTGCTGTAATCCTGATGAGTGGTTTGCAGGGTTCTGGTAAGACTACCTTCAGCGGTAAGCTTGCCAATATGCTCAAGAACAAGAAAGGCAAGAAGCCATTGCTCGTGGCTTGCGACGTATATCGTCCTGCTGCTATCCAGCAGCTCCATGTAGTAGGCGAACAGGTGGGGGTACCTGTATATAGTGAGCCTGATAACAAGGATGTACTCAGCATCGCTGACCACGCTTTGCAGCAGGCTAAGACCAACGGCAACGATGTGGTCATCGTCGATACTGCCGGTCGATTGGCTGTGGATGAGCAGATGATGCAGGAAATCAGCAACCTCAAGAATCATCTCAACCCGGATGAGACACTCTTCGTAGTTGACTCAATGACGGGTCAGGATGCTGTAAATACAGCCAAGGAGTTCAACGACCGCCTCGACTTCAATGGTGTAGTTCTCACCAAGCTCGATGGTGATACCCGTGGTGGTGCTGCCCTCAGTATCCGCACCGTGGTTACCAAGCCTATCAAGTTTATCGGTACCGGCGAGAAGATGGAGGCTATCGATGTGTTCCATCCTGCCCGAATGGCAGACCGTATCCTCGGAATGGGTGACGTGGTTTCGTTGGTAGAGCGCGCACAGGAGCAGTTCGACCTGGAGGAGGCTAAGAAGTTGGAGAAGAAGATTCGCAAGAACCAGTTCGATTTCAACGACTTCTACAATCAGATTCAGCAGATCAAGAAGATGGGTAACATCAAGGATCTGGCTGCGATGATTCCGGGTGTAGGCAAGGCTATCCGTGATGTTGATATCCCAGAGGATGCCTTCAAGGGTATCGAGGCTATCATCCAGAGTATGACTCCTAAGGAGCGTACCAATCCATCTATCCTCAATACATCTCGCCGCCAGCGTATCGCCAAGGGTTCTGGTACCAATATCCAGGAGGTAAACAAGCTCATCAAGCAGTTTGAACAGACACGCAAGATGATGCAGATGATGACTGGCAACAAGATGGCGCAGATGATGGGGCGTATGAAGGGTATGCCAGGTATGCCTAAGATGCCAGGTATGTAATTATGTACTACTGAAGCAGAGAGCCAAGACTCGAAGCTTATCAATGTAAAAATCTTAAAACAGAAAAAGTAAGATGCAGCTAATAGACGGAAAGGCTACAGCAGCCGCCATAAAGGAACAGATTGCCCAGGAGGTGGCTCAGATTGTAGCCGCAGGAGGCAAGCAGCCACATCTGGTGGCTGTGCTGGTGGGCCACGATGGTGGCAGCGAAACCTATGTGAAGAACAAGGTGCTGGCATGCGAAAAGTGCGGATTCAAATCTACGCTGATCCGTTTTGAGGAGAATGTTACTGAGGAGGAGCTTCTGCTGTGTGTAGATAAGCTCAACAAGGATGCTGACGTGGATGGTTTCATCGTGCAGCTGCCTTTGCCGAAGCACATCGACGAGCAGAAGATTACCATGGCGATAGACTATCGCAAGGATGTGGATGGCTTCCATCCCGTGAATGTGGGTAGAATGTCGCTGGGTATGCCTAGTTTCATCTCGGCTACTCCGCTTGGAATCCTCACCCTGCTGCAGCATTATCAGATAGAAACCAGCGGTAAGAAGTGTGTTATCCTGGGCAGAAGCAACATCGTGGGCAAGCCTATGGCCCAGCTGATGATGCAGAAGCAGTATGGAGATGCTACGGTTACCGTGTGCCACTCGCACTCCAAAAATCTGAAGGAGGAGTGCCGGGAGGCGGATATTATCATTGCGGCTATCGGTAAGCCTGATTTCGTAACAGCCGATATGGTGAAACCGGGAGCTGTTGTCATCGACGTGGGTACGACTCGTGTTCCTGACGTCACCAGAAAAAGCGGATTCCGCCTGAATGGTGACGTGAAGTTCGATGAGGTGGCTGAAAAGTGTTCTTTCATTACTCCAGTACCGGGCGGAGTGGGTCCGATGACCATCTGCTCGCTGATGAAGAATACGCTTGCCGCAGGAAAAAAAGAAATATATTATTAGGTCTCTCTAACCCATTAGGGAGTTTATTAGGTTTAGTTGTTAGGTTGGGGGCAGGTTGCTGTGAAGCATTCTACCCCTTTTTTATTAACTTTATACGATTTTTAAGTCGTATCATCGTATATATATTAATGTAATACAATTGAGAATCTAAAAACAAACAAAAAATAAATAAGAAGTAATATGATGAAACTAAAGTATCTACTCTTCTCGGCTGCCCTGTTGGCTATGACCCAAGCTGTGGCGCTGACTCCTGTCAGAAAGCAGACTCAAATGCCAGCTGCCAAGAAACAAGTTAATAAGGCGACTTTGTCTGTTGCAGATAAGGATGCACCTGCCTATACCATAGTGGGCAAGGATTCTACCTGTCAGATTTTCGTGTATTCTCCAGCTCCCAACCAGGGACTGCATCTCGCTTATCTTACAGACGATGAAAGATGGGTGGATGTAGGGCAGCTCTGTGCCTCTGACTTCGGACCTTGGGGCAGTGAGAAAAAGATGTATCGCCCATTCGTTCTCAAGGCAAATGATGGTACCTGGCGGGCTCTTTGGAGTGTAAATAAGACCTCACCACAGTTTGCTGTGGCTTATTCTGAAGATCTCGTAACCTGGCGACCACAGGATTATCCTATCATGAAGGAGAAGAATATCAGTGATGTGGCTGCCTATCAGATGGAAGATGGAACCTTCGACCTTTATCTGAAGACGGAGAAAGGCAAAAGATACATTCATGCCGACAAGGATTTCCGCACCTTCGAGGAAGATTCGCTGGAAGCTGCTGCAGATGAAATCCTCTGGCAGCGCGATACGGCTACCATCAATGGTAAACTGATAGAGGGTAACGACTTCGAGATTCCGGCCATTCATCTGAACTATATCCGTGCCTGGCATAAGGCACTGGCTGAGGAAGCAAAGGAAAACAGTAGAAAACTGCCTAAGAATGAAGCTGATCTGAAGGCTTATATCGCTGATGTAGAGGAGAAAATCAAGAATGAGCAAGGTGAGGAGGCTGTCCTTCAGCACGCTAAAATGGTAAAGGAGGCGGATGCAGCAGATGCTTTCACGGCTAAGCTCACGGTGAATCCGCAGAAGAGTCATCGCATCAGCGACAAGCTTATCGGCATCTTCTTCGAGGATATCAGCAGAGCTGCCGATGGCGGACTCTGTGCAGAACTCCTGCAGAATGGCGACTTCGAATACAATGGTGAGCGAAAAGGCTGGAATGCTGCAACTGCCTGGATGGGAATTGAGGCTTCATCTTCTTCAGCATCTTCTTCTGTATCGTCATCCTCTTCTGCCATCATTTCTACAGAAAATGGGGTAAGCGTGAATAATCCGCATTATGCCATCCTCTCATCTACACCTATTTATAATATAGGATGGGAGGGAATCGTTATCAAGCGTGGTGCCGCTTACGAAGTGAGTCTGTATGCCCGTTGTATCGACGGCAAGAAAAAGCAGCTTACTGTAGCACTCGTAGATCAGGAAGGACTTCCGATAGCCCAGGCTAAGCTGAAGGTGCAGGGACCTGATTGGGCTGAATACAAAGCGCATCTTGTCATCACAGATAAATATAAAGGTGAACTGGGCAAGGATACCCGTTTTGCCCTCTTGCCTAAGGGGGAGGAAAAGGTAGCCGTAGATATGGTGAGCCTGATGCCGCAGGATACCTACAAAGGTCATGGTCTGAGAAAGGATCTTGCTGAGACCATCGCTGAGCTGAAGCCTTGCTTCGTACGTTTTCCAGGTGGATGTATGCTCCACGGACAGGGACTCGGCAACATCTATCATTGGAAGGAGAGTATTGGTGAACTGAAAGACCGAAAGCCGGCTCTCAATATCTGGAACTATCACCAGACCCGTAAGCTGGGATTCTTCGAGTATTTCCAGTGGTGTGAGGATATGGGCGCTGAGCCTCTGCCAGTATTGGCTGCTGGTGTACCTTGTCAGAATTCCCAGCCTAATGCGCAGGGCATCTGCGGACAGCAGGGCGGAATCCCAATGGCAGAAATGCCAAAGTATGTACAGGATGTTCTCGACCTGATTGAGTGGGCGAATGGTGATCCTGCCACATCGAAGTGGGCAAAGATGAGAGCGGATGCCGGACATCCGGCTCCTTTCAATCTCAAGATGGTAGGTATCGGAAACGAAGATCTGATCTCCACCGATTTCGAACAGCGCTATCTGATGATCTGCAAGGCTCTCAAGGAGAAGCATCCGGAAATTGAAGTAGTAGGTACTGTAGGTCCATTCCATAGTCCATCTTCCGACTATATCGAGGGCTGGAAGATTGCAAAGGAGAATAAAAAATGGATTGATGCGGTAGATGAGCACTATTATGAGCAGCCAGGATGGTTTATCAATCATCAGGATTACTACGATCATTACGACCGAAAGGCTCCGAAGGTGTATCTGGGCGAGTATGCTGCAAATGGCAATAATGAATTAGACCGCGCTTTGGCAGAGGGTATTCATCTCTGTAATGTGGAGCGTAACGGAGATGTCGTGGAAATGACCTCTTATGCGCCTCTGCTCTGCAAGGATGGCTATCATAACTGGAACCCGGATATGATCTACTTCGATAATTCGGAGAAAATCCGACTCACCGAGAGTTACAAGATGCAGAAGATGTTTGGTCAGCATTCCGGTGATACTTATATTGTATCTAGCCTGAACCTTCCTGCAGCTCTCAAGAAGTACGTGGGCACCAGCGTGGTAAAGGATTCCAAGACCGGTAAAACCTGGCTCAAGGTGGTGAATGCCTTGCCTCGTACATTGAAACTCCAGGTGGAAGCACAAGGAGTTGGTGCTGGTAACAAGCAGGTTGAGGTGAAGGCTCGTTCTGCCGAGGTATTTGAACTCTAATCTGTTTGTATAAGACATATGTGGACCCTTATATTTTGCACAATTGGGCTGCTTTTGTGTAAGGGTTCTGATAAATTGTAAGCAATTTAGCTTATTTTCTAACAAAAATCCGCAAAAATTGAAAGTTTTTGCGGATTTTGTTGTTTGTTTCATAAATTCTCACTATCTTTGCAGTCAAAATTGTAAGAAGAAGGCTTGAGAGAGACCTTCTGGCAATAAAGAACAAGATAATATAAAGAGATAATAACGATATGAAACATCCATTAAGAAGTAGCGTCTGTACTGAAGGCAGAAGAATGGCAGGTGCCAGAGCACTCTGGGTAGCTGCAGGTATGAAACATGAGCAGTTTGGCAAACCTATCATCGCCATCGTGAACAGTTTCACACAATTTGTTCCGGGTCATACTCATCTTCATGAAATCGGTCAGATTGTCAAGAAGGAAATTGAAGCTATGGGTTGCTATGCAGCTGAGTTCAATACCATCGCTGTTGACGACGGTATCGCTATGGGTCACGACGGAATGCTCTATTCACTCCCAAGTCGCGATATTATTGCTGATTCTGTGGAATATATGGTGAATGCGCACAAGGCTGATGCTATGATCTGCATTTCCAACTGTGATAAGGTTACCCCAGGTATGTTGATGGCGTCTATGCGTCTGAATATTCCTACAGTGTTCTGTTCTGGTGGTCCGATGGAAGCCGGTCGCTGGAAAGGCGAGAATGCTGACTTGATTACCGCTATGATTAAGGGTGCTGATACCAGTGTCAGCGATGAGGAAATGAAGCAGATTGAGCAGTGTGCTTGCCCTGGATGTGGTAGCTGCTCTGGTATGTTTACCGCTAACTCTATGAATTCTCTCACAGAGGCTATCGGTTTGAGTCTTCCTGGAAACGGAACCATTCTCGCTACTCACAAGAATCGCATCGAACTCTTCAAGGCTGCGGCTCGTCAGGTTGTGAAGAATGCCTACGCTTATTATGAGGATGGCGATGAGAGCGTATTGCCACGTAGCATTGCTACCCGTGATGCCTTCCTCAATGCCATGACTCTCGATATCGCAATGGGTGGTAGTACAAATACAGTGCTCCATCTCTTGGCTGTGGCTCAGGAAGCAGGTGCCGATTTCAAGATGGAAGATATCGATCAGCTCAGTCGCAAGGTTCCTTGCCTCTGCAAGTTGAGCCCTAATACTCAGAAGTATAGCGTTCAGGAATGTAACCGTGCCGGTGGTATCCTGGGTATCCTGAATGAGCTTAACAAGGGCGGGCTGATCAATGGTGCAGCGAAGCGTGTGGATGGCAAGACCCTCGATGAGCAGATGAAGAAATACGATATTACTGGTGCCGAGATTGATCCTGAGGCTGACCGCATCTATCATTCTGCTCCTGGCAGAAAATTCTCTACTCAGATGGGTAGTCAGGATGCACAGTGGGAGAGTCTTGATACAGATAGAGAGAATGGCTGTATCCGTAATCTCGAACATGCTTATACCAAGGATGGTGGTCTTGCAGTACTCTTCGGTAATATCGCGCAGAATGGTTGCGTAGTGAAGACCGCAGGTGTGGATTCTGTGCTTTGGCATTTCGAGGGTCCAGCAGTATGCTTCGATTCTCAGGAAGATGCCTGCGAGGGTATTCTCGGTGGCAAGGTGAACTCTGGTGATTGTGTTGTCATCACACACGAGGGTCCTAAGGGTGGTCCTGGAATGCAGGAGATGCTGTATCCAACTTCATACATCAAGAGCCGTCACCTCGGTAAGGAGTGTGCCCTCATCACAGATGGTCGATTCTCAGGAGGTACATCTGGCTTGAGTATCGGTCACATTAGCCCAGAGGCTGCTGCTGGTGGTAACATCGGCAAAATCAAGGATGGCGATATCATTGTTATCGATATTCCTAGCCGCTCTATCAATGTGAAGCTTTCCGACGATGAACTTGCTGCACGTCCACAGCAGCCGCTGAAGCGTAATCGTCAGGTTAGTAAGGCTTTGCGTGCATACGCACAGAGCGTAAGCTCTGCTGATAAGGGTGGTGTAAGAATCATTGACTAATCCTTTCCTGGTTTCCCAGGCAAGAAGGTTTGTCTTTGACAACAAAGAAAATAAAGTTTTTGAATTATTCAGAATAAGATATAGATAAATGGCAAAAGAAGTAATAACAGGAGCTGAAGCATTGATGCGCTCCCTGCATAACGAAGGGGTTAAGACCATTTTCGGTTACCCAGGTGGTAGCATCATGCCAGTGTTTGATGCGCTGTATGGTTACACGAGAGGAGAGAAGAAGATGTTCGATCACATCTTGGTTCGTCACGAGCAGGCTGCTGCTCACGCTGCACAGGGCTACGCCCGAGTCAGCGGCGAAGTGGGTGTTACTCTCGTTACCAGTGGTCCTGGAGCAACTAATACGCTCACCGGTATTGCGGATGCCATGATGGATTCTACACCTATCGTGGTCATCGCCGGACAGGTGGGTGTGGGCGCTTTGGGTACTGATGCCTTCCAGGAAGTTGACCTGGTGGGTGTTACCCAGCCTATCTCTAAGTGGTCTTATCAGATTCGTCGTCCTGAGGATGTGGCATGGGCTGTAAGCCGTGCCTTCTTCATCGCTCGTAGCGGTCGTCCGGGACCTGTAGTACTCGACTTCACCAAGAATGCCCAGATTGCTACTTGTGAGTGGGAACCGGTGAAATGTGAGAAGGTTACATCTTATAATCCATATCCGAAGATTGATGAAAAGGCTGTAGCTGAAGCTGCTGAACTCATCAATCAGGCAAAGCGCCCTTTCGCTCTCGTCGGTCATGGCGTAGAACTGGGTGGCGCTCATAATGAACTGGTTGAATTCCTGGAGAAGGCTGATATCCCGGCTGGTCGTACCCTGCTCGGTCTCTCTGCTCTTCCTAGCAACCATCCGCTTAATATGGGTATGCTCGGTATGCATGGTTCTTATGCTACCAATATGAAGACTCAGGAGTGTGATGTGCTCATTGCCATCGGTATGCGATTCAGCGACCGTATCACGGGCGTTCCTTCCAAATATGCTAAGCAGGCTAAGATTATCCATCTTGATATTGATAAGTCGGAAATCGATAAAGTCATCAAGACTGATGTGGCTGTGATTGGCGATTGTAAGCAGACGTTGCCTGCCATCACTCGTCTCTTGAACAAGAATGTTCATCGCGAGTGGAGAGATTCCTTCGAGGAATATCGCAAGCAGGAGCAGGAGAAGGTTATCGAGAAGGATATTCATCCTACTGAAGGCCCTCTGCTGATGGGTGAGGTGACCAATGTGGTGACTGAAGCTACCAATAATGAGGCTGTTCTCGTGAACGACGTAGGTCAGAACCAGATGATCAGTAGCCGCTATTTCAAGTTTACCAAGAAACAGAGTATTGTTACCAGTGGTGGTTTCGGAACCATGGGCTTCGGTCTTCCTGCTGCTATCGGTGCAACATTCGGCGCACCAGACCGTACCATCTGCTGCTTCTTCGGTGATGGCGGTTTCCAAATGAACATCCAGGAATTGGGTACCATCATGGAGCAGCAGGCACCAGTGAAGATGATTCTCTTGAACAATAACTATCTGGGCAATGTACGCCAGTGGCAGGATTTGATGTTTGAGGGACGTCGCTCTTTCACCCACATGCTGAACCCTCGTTATGAGGAAATTGCCAAGGCTTATGGTATTCCTTACGATGTGGTAATCGACCGCAAGGATCTGAAGGCGAAGGTTGAGAAGATGATCAGCACCAAGGGACCTTACCTTTTGGAATGCGCCATCAAGGAAGATGAGGATATTGTTCCTATGACTCTGCCGGGAAAGAGTGTGGACGAAATGCTGCTTGAGCTCCACTATTAATGGCTTTCGGCTATATATATATAATAAGGTGTAACTATACATTTTAAATAATAGAAATAAAATGGAGAATAACAACGATAAGAAATTATATACATTGCTTGTCTATTCTGAGAATATTGCAGGTATCCTGAATCAGATTACCGCTGTATTTACAAGAAGACAGGTGAATATCGAGAGCTTGAATGTGTCGGCTAGCAGTATCAAGAACATCCACAAATATACTATCACGGTATGGAGTGATGCTGAGCAGATTGAGAAAATCAACAAGGCAATAGAGAAGAAAATTGATGTGGTGAAGAGTGATTATTATGCAGATGATCAGATTTTCATCCACGAGGTAGCACTCTACAAGATTTCTACTCCTATCCTCTTGGAGAATCCTGAGGTTTCCCGTACTATCCGCAAGCACGATGCCCGTATGATGGAGGTGAATCCTACCTACAGTACTGTGCTCTTGGCGGGTCTTACTGAGGATATCGCTGATCTTTTCCATCAGCTCAACAGTTTCGATTGTCTTTTGCAGTACAGTAGAAGTGGTAGAATTGCCGTTACAAGAAGCTTCGATGAGCCTATCTCTGATTATCTGAAAAAGAATTCAGAAGAATAGTCTCGGACAGGAATTCTGAAAGAATATATTGATTCTGGAACAAACAGATTTAAACGAGGAAAATCCCTTTGCTTACCTGGTTGGAAGACCAAGAGCAGAGGGATTTTTTAGTTTCTTGTATGTAATAAAGATATAGGTGGCTTCGTTATATATATAATAAGGTATAAAACAATAAATCAAAAACCGAAGAATATGAAACAGGAATTATTAGATAAGGTAGGTTGCTACGAGTTTCTGGCAGAACCTTTCCATTGCGATTTTGCAAGTCGTCTGTTTATGGGGCATTTGGGAAATCATCTTCTGAATGCTGCCGATTTCCATAGTAACGATCGTGGTTATGGAATGAACTATCTGATGCCCCGACATAAAACCTGGGTCTTGAGTCGTCTCGCTATTGAGATGCAGGAAATGCCAAAGTCTTATGATAAGTTTTATGTAGAGACCTGGGTAGAGAGTGCGATGAAGTACTTCACTAGCCGAAACTTTAAGATCTGTGCATCTGTTTCGAATGGTTCTGAAGCAGAGAAGGTATATGGCTATGGTAAAAGTGTCTGGGCGATGATTGATACAGAGACCCGTCTGCCCGTGGATATTTTCAGTATTCATGATGGACTTATCAAGGAATATATAGAAACAGAGAAACCTTGTCCTATTGCAGCCAGCTCTCGTGTCAAGATGGGTAAGGATGCAGAATTGGTACGTACTATTCATACCTATTATAATGATGTGGATGTAAATGGCCATATTAATTCTGTGAAATATATCGAGCATGTACTCGATCTTTTTGACCTGGATTATTACAAGACTCATTTTTTACAGCGCTTCGAAATCGCATACGTAGCAGAGAGTCATCAGGGCGATCAGCTGAATTTCTACGTAGAGAAGGTAGATGATGAGGGAAAAACAGAAAAAGACGCTTCTGTTAACGAACCTCAAATAACGGAAGAATTTTGCATAAAAATAACAAAAATAAGCCAAAATAGCGATATTGAGGTGGAAGTTGTAAGGAGTAAGGTGAAATTTATAAAAAAATGAAAGAAAAATTTGGTAGTTTCATAGAAATTCATTACCTTTGCACTCGAAATAAAAATAAACCCAGTGCCGCTTCCTCGTGTAGGTGGTGGACGGATCAAACAGGCTCTCTTTGGATAAGAATACAGCTCGCATCCGTATGGACAAGTATAACCCGCGGCTCCACAA
>JAIINY010000210.1:0-5468 GCA_022741625.1 Prevotella sp.
ATGGATAGAACAGAGAGCGGTTTGACCGATTTCGGCAAGCAGGCAGTTCCTCACGATATCGAGTTGGCTTGGGATAAGCAGCGTGCTGCAGAAGGCAAGGAGCCTGCCCGCATTGCCAATTCCATCAACTACAAGAACGATTTCGCCCTGGCTACCTGGGCTCCATTGAGTCTTTGCGAGGATGGCAAGAAGACCTATTATGTTGATGTTTTCGTAGATAAGTCATCAGTTGAGCTCTTCGTAGATGGAGGCCGTATCGCCATGACCAACCTCGTCTTCCCTGTAGCTCCATACGAGAATGTGAAGCTTTATACCCAGGGTGGCAAGGCTGAGTTCAAGAACCTGAAGGTTCATAAACTGGGTTTGTAATCACGTAGATATTGTATGGTCGAATTGTAGGTTTAAATGTAAATAGTAATGAGTCGCAACCTGATAATATTTTAGGTTGCGACTCTTTTTTTCGGCTCAGGGGAGATTGTCCGTGGATAAAACAACCTCTGTTTCTTATTTACCGGTTTGCTGTTTCATTCCCTCAAAAAACTTTTGCTGCAATTGTTTGGCCAGTTGATTATCAGGGTTGAGTTTGAGAGCTTTCTCGTAATCCTGCATCACTTCCAGATAATAGCGTTGACCGTTTTGCCCTGGATTCTGTATGATGCGTACCATATAGAGAAAACCGCGAAGGGTACAGATGTCAGACGGGTCAGCATGCTTTATATTCTCCATCTTGGCAATGGTTTCTTCAGTCTCTTTTAGAAGATTTTCTGTTTGTGGAGCATGCGGATTCATCACGGAATAATTGAGACTTTGCAAAGCTATCTGAAACTTGGGCTGGATGCTATCAGGAAACATATCATCAATACGCTTCATCTCTGCAATACAATTAAGTATGCTCTCTGATGTCGGTTGCTGAAGTTTAGCAAGCGACTGTCCGATAAGCCCCTGCATTGTGGATTGCTGGGCATAGATAACTACAGATGTTGTCATGAAGAAGACAGACATCAATACGAATCGTTTAAAAGTTTGAAATGTCATATGCTTTATTATTTTTAAGTGAAACAAATATGCCTATATATAAAAATCTGTCTCTAGAAGGAACTATCGAACGTCCGTTAGTATTATATCCGAAAATGTTTGTACGGCCGAGGATGTTGTTCAGAGAAGAATAGATAATGACCTTGGGACTTAGCAGATAAGTAAGGTTTATATCTACGCTATTATAATGTGGTGTCTTGCCAATAAGAAAATGACGTCCGCTTGCATACGATTCAGTCAGCCCGATGATTGCTTTGCCGAATGAATATTTTGCTGTCAATCTCAGATTATGCCTTGAGACGTAGTCAGGTATTCGCTCTTCTGTGTATTCGTGATAGAATCGCTTGGAATCGTTGTAGGAATATGAAAATGCTGTGGTCAGATGTTTGAAAAGCGAATGCTCTTCTACAAAAATGTCTATACCTTTACTCTTTCCATATCCTTTCGGTTGGTAAATACCCTTTTCCCATAAAGGCAATCGCTGATATTTTTTCCAGTAGGGTTCTATTCGTATGAGTGTACCAGGCGACTTATATTGTATGGATAGGATAGCATGATCTGCCGTACTTTGTCCAAGAGATTTCTTGTTTGTTGCAAGATAGTCATCTTCTGGAGTCTGGCTATACCGACCGGTAGCAAATGAAAGCTGAAAATTCTTGTTAGGAATATAACATAGTGTAGCCCTTGGCATAAACAGCCAGTTGGCATGAGCCATATATTCTGTCCTTGTCGAAATATTCAGGAACACATGGGGCATCATCCTCCATTGGGCATCAATATGAGCAGCAAGAATATTATAATCCAACTTGTAGCAATCGTTTTCGTACTCCATGAGGCTGTTTCGCTGATAGTCCTCCATTCCTGCCGATATTTTTAGTGCATCCGAGCAAATTTTGCGTATTCCTGTTTTCAGATGTATCTCATTCCTGAAGTTGTAATATCGGTCACCAGCAATCTTCGCATCTTCTATATCGTTGAATACCGATGAGCTTGCCATACCACAAAAGAGCGTGTAGCCAGCACCCCACTGTGCCTTATAGGTTGTGTTGGCATAGATATTATTCTCTTTGAGCGAAAGGTTTTGGTTGTCTATATGCTGTCCTACAGATGTAAAATCATAGCCAACGTATGTTTTCAATATTCCGGCATTTCGGAACTCATTCTTGTATTGTGATTCGCCAGATAGTTTTAGATAAGGCTTGTTGAAATCAAGCCTTTCTGAAAATAACTGATTGTAGATTCCCAAACTTGTTAGTGCGGCATTAAAGGATAAGCTGCTGTGGGAATATGCCTTGGTGCCACCGATGTTCCAGTCAACCAATGATGCGCTGACTCCATATTTGTCACTTGTTGCAGCATCTGATGTTTCCATAGGGAGAACGGAGGAAAGTGCTTGTCCATATTCTCCGCTATATCCACCAAGAGAAAAGTTGATACCTTTAAATATAAAAGGAGAGAATCGTCCACGTACAGCAGTATTTTCTGTATTTGTACTATATGGAACAAGGACGTGCATTCCGTTAATGAAAGTCTGGCATTCTTCGCTTTCTCCACCACGGACATAGAGCTTTCCGTTTTCTCCCACTTTTTGAGTGCCGGGTAAAGTTTGCAGGGCTGCAACAATGTCCCCGCATGAATTACCTGCCATCACAACATCTAAGGCATCCATAGTCTTGAAGTTGTCACTTTTCCCGAAACTGTAAGTGCTGGCAGATATTACAACTTCTTGGATTGCCGTAGCTTTTTCTTTCATTTGGATAGAAAGATTATGTAACTTGCAGGCATCTGTAGTCTGCATATATTCTTCAAAACCAATCATGGTAATCTTGATAGACGCTTCTCCGGTTTTTGATGTGGAAAAGGAAAACCTGCCCAGAGAATCTGTCAGGCATCCATCAATTGTGCCCATGATGAAAACATTGGCACCAGCAAGCGGTTCCTGACCGCTTTTTACCATGCCTGATATGATGGTCTGTGCAGCCAGGTTGCAGACTGAAGTCAGCAGCAATGCGATATGTATTATTCGATGTTTCATGCCGCAAAGATACTGCATGAAACTGGAGTTACCAAATTCTTAGGATATACAACTAAAACTTATGATAGAAAGCTAGTTAAGATGCCGAATAACTAAGTTGAAGGACAAATAACTATGTAAGATAAGTCTTTAACTTGGGCACAAATCTTCGGGAAACGGGTATGATGTTTGTGCAATTTCCGAGAGTCAGTTGATAACCATTTGAGTTGCCTCGTGCCGAAGTGATATTATTCACATTGACAGCAAAAGAACGGTGACATTGGAAAATGTTCTCAAACTCTTTCAACTCTTCAAGAGCATGGGTTAGTGTTGTATGGATATCAACAGCAACAACATTACCTTCTTTTAGAAAACAGACGGATACATTGTTTTTCTGTGCTTCCATATAAAGTAGATCGTTGATGGCAATCGACAGATCGTTTCCTCTTACGTTAGTATCATGGATGGTAATAGATACTTCTTCCTGTTCCTTTGTTGTATTGCGCAACAACTCTTCCATTCTCTCTCGTAATGTTCTGTTGTATTGCATTCCGATAGATAATGTCGTAAGAAATATGCCTATGATAATAGTCCAATTTAGAAACAAGAGAAACAGACTGAATGTAATCGTATAATGAAATAAGTATGAGAATAGGAGGAAATTACCGAAGGCAATGATGAAAATCAGTCCGAGTATAGCTACTCCTTCATGCCAGATACGCCAGGGCTTGATAGTTTGATGCAAATACTTCAATATCGCTGCAGCGTATGTTATGTGGCATCCAAAAGTTACCAGTCCGAATAATGTAGCAACAAAGCATTTGTTACCTTGATATAAGCAGAGTCCAAATGGCTGCAGAAAATATAAAATTACCCAAATGATGAAGCCAAAGATGCTACTATCTTTTAGCAAGTGTTTACTCTGTTTAAAAGGATATGTTCGAGTTAGAAACGACATATTGAATCTGATTTATTTAATTAACGCAGCACTATCATTTATCTTCTTTATCAGGGTGTACCTAAGCTACTCTGTTGGTGCACCGGGATGCTTGCCATATCCAGACATTTTGTTTATTATCGTGCTGTAAAAATAAAACAAAGTTCTGAATGACACTGCAAAAGTACAAATAAAATTTGAGAAACGCACTTTTGGAGACGTTTATTTTGGTAATGAAGCATTTTCTTATGATGTCTCAGGACTTTTTTTCTTGATGACATCTGTAACTTTCTGCGCCTTCCCAGGTCCGAAGGTGTAATAGATAGCCTCTTCCTCATCACATACCTCGCCTTGCGAATTGGCAAGGGTGAGATGGATGATAACAATAACGCAACTTATATGATGCAAGGAAGCAATTATAACGATGCAAGGAAGTAATTATAACGATGCAAGAAAGCCTCAGGGCAGCGCAATTTAATGCGTCTGCCCTGCCTAATATTTTACACCAAAAGATACAAGTTATCACATTATTATTATATATATGCATCATCTTTCATGATAGCAAGAAACATCAATCCTACTCTGTTCGACCTCTCGGGAAGAAAAGTCCTTGTGCCACAAAAAGGACACATTTATATTATGGGCAACAAGAAAGTCGTATGGTAGGAACGTGTGTTTCGGATAAAATATAATAAAAGCCGCAGTTTGTAAACGCAAACTGTGGCTTTTTCGTTTTTTTATGCTATCTTTGCACACAGATAGTGTTTTTAAAGATAGATTATCATGGAACAGCAAGTAAAACTACTACCTTATGGGGTGGCAGATTTTGTTACGGTAATAGAGCAGAATCTATATTATGTGGATAAGACGATGTTTATCCCGGAGCTGGAGAAGCAGCCTCGCAATCTCTTCTTCATCCGTCCTCGTCGTTTTGGTAAGAGCATATTCTTGAGTATGCTCTATTCTTACTATGACTGTACGCAGAGCCATAAGTTCCAGAGTCTTTTTGGAAATCTGTGGATAGGCCAGCATCCTACTCCTTTGCAGGGAAAGTATCAGGTGCTGTTCCTCGATTTCTCCCAGATTACGGGTAATATCGACAAGCTTGAGACAAAGTTTAATTCTTATCTCAGCATCAACCTTGATGCTTTTGTCCGTCAATACTCAGAATATTACCAGGCAGAGATGGAAGAAATCCTGGCGCAGGAAGATTTCGAGGAAAAGATGGAACTGATATTCAAGGCTGCCAAGGCGCACCTGTATCATCTGTATCTCATCATCGATGAGTATGACAACTTCACGAATGTCATACTCAACGAACGTGGTGAGAATGTGTATCATGCGATTACCCATGCCGACGGCTTTTATCGTGATGTCTTCAAAAAGTTCAAGGGTAATTTTGAGCGTATCTTCATGATGGGTGTGAGCCCTGTAACCCTGGATGATGTGACGAGTGGATTCAATATAGGTTGGAACATTTCT
>JAIINY010000211.1:0-5443 GCA_022741625.1 Prevotella sp.
TTTTTCTGAGCCTCTTGTCGGATTCGAACCAACGACCCCGAGATTACAAATCACGTGCTCTGGCCAACTGAGCTAAAGAGGCAATCTTTACAGCCGCAATACGGCTAAATTTCCATCTACCGGAAAACGGCTGCAAAGATACAACTATTTTTTGAATCAACAAAATTTTTTCGAGTTTTTTTTATCGATTCCTTGATTTTTCTTTAAATTTGGTCAATTGAACCTTCATTGAGTCCACTGCCTGGTCAATTCCTTCCTCAAAAGTGTCACATGTCTTTTCTACGAACAACTTGGTTCCAGGGACAGCAACATCCAGATGAACTTCCTTATTCAAGGCAGTAGCAGGCTTTACGACCTTTAATTGCACCTCTACTTTCTGTATATCTTCAAAAGTTTTTTCTAACTTGGCGACTTTCTTTTCGATAAACGCCTGTAACTTCTCGGTAGCGTCGAAATGAATCGACTGAATCTTAATTTCCATAGTGACCTCCAATTTTAAAAAGGTTACGCCCTAGGATGGGCAATATTATAAACTCGTTTTAATTGCTCGAACGTAGTATGCGTATAAATCTCGGTTGTCGAGAGATTCGCATGTCCAAGCAGCTTTTTCAAACTTTCAATTCCTACGTGATGATTCAGCATTGCCGTAGCAAACGAATGTCTCAACACATGAGGACTTTTTTTCTTCAACGAGCAAACCCTTGCGAGGTTCGTTCTCACGATATCCCTGACCTTTGCAGGCTGCATCCTTTCACCTTTATCTGAAAGAAAGAATGCCGGAGAAGAAGCTTCAACGCTTGCATCCCTCAACTTAAGATATTCGCGGAGCGTATTTTTAAGCTCGTCACCGAATGGTACTATTCTCTGTTTGTTTCCCTTACCCGTTATCTTGATCTCCGAATTCACGAAGCTGACATCACAGTCATCCAGATTCACGAGTTCCGACAGTCGCATCCCGGTTTCATAGAACGTTATAATTATGGTACGCGCACGTACATTATTATAATCATCGCCCCACACCTGCCTATCCAGGAGTTCATCCATCTCACTTTCCTTAACGAATTGTGGAAGAGGTTTCTCTTTTTTAGGCCCCTTGATGCTATATACGGGATCAGACTCAACATAATGTCTTGTCAAAGCAAACCGGTAGAAGGTTTTCAGAGCACTGAGCCGACGTTCGACCGTTGCAGCTGAGTTTCCCTTATCCATCATGCTTTCCATCCAATTCCGAACCATGTCAGAATCGACGGTCTCCCAAGAGAACGAATCAGACAAGCCTTTAGCAAACTTCTCGAAGTATGTCAGATCATCCCGATAGCTTTCTACTGTCCGCGGCGACCTGTTCAGCTCACTGCATAAGTATTCCAAGAACTTGTCTATATTCAACATAACAGTTGTAGTTTTTGTTATTCGGCAACGAAATTACGAAAATATTTCGAAACCACCAAATATTTTGAGGATTTTTTACTTTTAATGCTCTCTTCTTGGATTTTTGCTTCCAATAAGAGAGCATTTTCATCCTCTTCCGAGGACAATATTATTCCTCGTTAGCGCGCAACTGCTGTACGTAGATGGCGTGTTCCATCTTGAGACGCTTCAAGACAGATGGCTTGTCGTACTGCTGACGAGCACGCAACTCCTTAACAACACCTGTCTTTTCAAACTTTCTCTTAAACTTCTTGAGAGCTCTCTCGATGTTCTCACCGTCCTTAACTGGTACAATAATCATTTTTTTTGCTTTTTAATTTATTATGTTAAACTTATGTTATTTCTAGCGAAATGGGCGTAATGCCACAAATTGCGGGTGCAAAATTACATCTTATTTTTCAGAAAACCAAGATTTTAGGCATTTTTTTGCTCTAAAACCTTTATTTTATGGCTTTTGTGGCATTTTTCAGCCATTTTTTCTCTTCTTCATCGAGATGAGGAGCCAATCTTGCATACACTTCAGCATGATAATCATTGAGCCATGCAATCTCTTCCGGCAAGAGCATCTCTACATCTATCGGAGTGGTGTCGATCGGACAGAGGGTAAGGGATTCTATCTGAAGGAACTTACCGAATTCTGTCTCCTTATAATCTTGAATCAGTATGGTATTCTCGATTCTCACGCCGAACTTTCCAGCAAGATAGAGTCCTGGCTCATCTGTCAGCGTCATTCCTGCACGGAGAGGTGCCGGCATATATTCCATACGAACCTGATGAGGGCCCTCATGCACATTCAGATAAGAACCTACACCATGTCCGGTACCATGCAGGAAGTTCAAGCCTTCTCTCCACATGCATTCTCTGGCAAGCGCATCCAACTGAGTACCAGAAGCTCCATCCGGGAATTTTGCCAACTCCAGCTGGATGTGACCCTTGAGAACCAACGTATAGATATGCTTCATCTCATCTGTTACAGGACCAAGAGCGATGGTACGGGTGATATCTGTAGTTGCATCCTGATACTGGGCTCCGGAATCCAGCAGAAGAAGTCCTTCCGGCTTGAGCGGAATATCGGTCTCCGGAGATGCTTCGTAATGCACGATAGCTCCATGCTCCTGATAACCCGCAATAGTATCAAACGAGATGTCGCGGAACAAATCCTGCTCAGCACGCAATGCAGTCAACTTCCTATCAATGGAAATCTCGGTCTCACCACCAGCTTCCACAGCAGGAATCAGCCATTTCAGGAACTTGACCATTGCCACACCATCACGCACCATAGCACGGCGATAGCCGGCAATTTCAGCTTCACTCTTCACTGCCTTCATAGCAGGTATCGGAGAGTTCTGGGAAATGATCTCCTGACATTTCACGGTTTTCCAAAGATGATAACTGGTTTCATTGCCATCCAGGAGAATATTATATTCTGCATACTGCTTCAATCCCTCTTCCACCTTATTATAATTATATACAGAGATACCAGCTTCCTGAAGATAAGCACGAACTTCATCTGCAAGCTTAGCCTCATCCACAAAAAGCGACACCTTATCAGATGCAATCAGGAGATAGCTAACGAATACCGGATTGCAATGCACATCCGTACCACGCAAGTTCAAGGTCCAGGCAATATCATCGAGTGCAGACACCAGCATACCATCAGCATGAACACCTCGCAAAGCCTTTCTGATTCGAGTTATCTTAGACACGGCTGTCTCACCGGCAAATTCCAAAGGCTGAATCTCCACCGGATTTTCCGGAATAGCAGGACGATCTTTCCATAGCTCCTTCAAAGGATCGAAATTAGTGCGCAGAGTAATACCGCCCTCCTTACGCAAATCAGAGATAAGTGCCGAGGTCATTGAGTATGAGTTGACCATACCATCCAGTCCGACCTCTGGAGAAGCAACTTCTGCCAATTCCTTTCCCAGCCATTCTGCAATAGTAGGAGTTCCAGGAATCTTGAGCTTCATTAACTGGAATTCTGTTCCACTCAACTGTTCTTCTGCCGCAAGGAAGTAGCGGGAGTCTGTCCACAATGCAGCAGAGTTCATGGTTACTACAGCGGTTCCAGCCGATCCGTTGAATCCGGAGATCCAAGCTCTGCCGAGCCAATGGTCTGCCACATACTCACTCTGATGAGCATCCGTACTAGGGAAGATAAAGGCAGCCAGATGCTCACGCTTCATCACTTCCCTCAAGCTAGCTAATCTTAGATTGATTTCATTCATAATTGCCAAGTATTGATAATAACATATTCGATTTTCATGCCATTTACTGCCTCCAGAGCAGAGGAAATAACGGCATTTTGCTAATTAGAGATTACAAAGATACTAATTTTAAGAATTAATCACAAATTTAAGCGTAAAATAATGCACGATTTACATTACTTTTTATTAATTTTGCGGTCGGAAAGCTAAAAGTGCGAGATTTACGGTCTTTTTAACCGATAGCAATCCCAAAAAGCAAGGGCTGCGACCAGGTGCCGCCTACCCAAACAAGAAATTTATCAACACTTAAATAAAAAATTGTAGTTATGGAATTTTTAACAAATGACAAGCTCGTTATCGTCGGTGCAGGCGGTATGATTGGTTCTAACATGGTTCAGAGCGCTTTGATGCTCGGTCTTACTCCTAATATTTGTCTCTACGACATCTTCGAGCCAGGTGTTCACGGTGTATTCGATGAGATTCAGCAGTGCGCATTCCCTGGTGTTAACGTTACTTATACAGTAAATCCAGAGGAAGCTTTCACTGGTGCTAAGTATATCATCTCTTCTGGTGGTGCTCCTCGTAAGGAAGGTATGACTCGTGAGGACCTTCTCAAGGGTAACTGCAAGATCGCTGCAGAGTTCGGTGACAATATCAAGAAGTACTGCCCAGAGGTTGAGCATGTAGTTGTTATCTTCAACCCAGCTGACGTTACAGCTTTGACAGCTCTTATCCACTCTGGTTTGAAGCCAAATCAGTTGACTTCACTCGCAGCTCTCGACTCTACTCGTTTGCAGCAGGCTTTGGCTCTCGAGTTCGGTGTACAGCAGGATAAGGTTACTGGCGCTCACACTTATGGTGGTCACGGCGAGCAGATGGCAGTATTTGCTTCTCAGGTTAAGGTTGACGGCAAGCCATTGGCAGAGATGGGTCTTTCTGACGAGCGTTGGGAAGAGATCAAGCACCACACAGTACAGGGTGGTTCTAACATCATCAAGCTCCGCGGCCGTTCTTCATTCCAGAGCCCAGCTTACAACGCAGTTAAGATGATCGAGGCTGCTATGGGTGGCGAGAAGTTCACATTGCCAGCAGGTTGCTATGTAAACCACGACAAGCTCGGTTTCAAGAACGTAATGATGGCTATGCCTACTACTATCGACAAGACTGGTGTTCACTTCACAGAGCCTGCAGGTACTGAGGAAGAGCTCGCTAGCCTCCAGAAGTCTTACGAGCACCTTTGCAAGATGCGCGATGAGATCGTAGAGCTCGGCATCGTTCCTCCAGTAGCTGAGTGGAAAGAGATGAACCCTAACTTGTAATTCTCCGCTTCGGATTTTTAGAAGTTAACTCGATAAGGGCTGAATCGTGAAAATGCTTCATGATTCAGCCTTTTTTCATTTATTTTTCCCCTATAGCGACCATTTATCCCCAAATACGCCATATCGTTACATTTTTCTGTAAATCAGGTTATACGAATTTGGCATTATTTTTGTAATTTTGCACACAGAAATAACAAATAAAAAAGGATAATAGAAAATTATGGAATTGATAAAGAACAAATCATTCGGGGGCGAGCGCCCTCTTTTCGGTGCTCACGATGTGCGTTTAGAAGATATTACGATTACAGATGGCGAATCGGGCATCAAGTGCTGCCAAAACATAGAATGCCACCATTCCAAGTTTTATGGCAAATACCCTTGGTGGCATGTGGACGGTTCCCTTATCACAGACTGCTACTTCGCCCCAGAAAGCCGTTCGGCCATCTGGTATAGTGATAATATGGTGATGAAAGACTGCACCATCGATGG
>JAIINY010000212.1:0-5383 GCA_022741625.1 Prevotella sp.
AGAATTAAAGTTCAAAAACAAGCTATGCAACTTAAAATTGGGTACCTTTTTCAGTGCCCTCCCAGGGCTAGGAGCTTCTGCCCTTTCAGGGCGTATTGGGAAAAAACAAAGGGCAGAAGCAAGATTACAACACCCTCTTTTTTTACAGCAGCGGCGAAAGCAATCTTACGATACTCTCGAACAATCTTTTCAGGAATGGGCGCCTTACGAAATACGCCACATCATCCACCAGAATGCTGCTGGATTCATCCTTCAGATAAATCCGCTTGATTCTCTGAGCCATTTCCTCATCATAGAAGAAGGCATTCGCCTCGAAATTATTCTCGAAACTCCGAAAATCCACATTCGTGCTGCCCACGGTACAGAGATTGTCATCGCTCACCAGCAACTTGCTGTGATTGAATCCACCCGTATAGAGATAAACCTTCACGCCAGCCTCTATCGCCTCCATCAGATAAGAACGCGAAGCCCACTCCACCATCCTGGCATCTGAATGTCTAGGCATCAGCAGGCGGATATCTACTCCCGCCAGAGCCGCCGTGCGCATCGCAAAGAGCACAGGCTCCGTAGGCAGGAAATAAGGCGTCTCCATATACACATACTTCTGCGCCTGGAGCAGAATGCGCACATATCCCTGCATGATATCAGGCCATGGAGCAATCGGACTGCTCGTTACTACCTGCACCAGACAATTATTCCTGATTTTCGAATCCACCGGAGGATAATACTTTCGGTTTGACACCAAGGTGCGATCCACAAAATACCAGTCTATCAGGAAAGCACGCTGCAGGGCATACACGCCTCCGCCCTCTATCCTCAGATGCGTATCGCGCCACTTCTGTTTCCCAGTGCCCTTCACATAGCGCTTGGCGATGTTCATGCCACCGATAAATCCTACCCTGCCGTCTATCACGCATATCTTGCGGTGATTGCGGTAGTTCACCTTGCTGGTAAACGCCGGAAACCTTACCGGCATGAACGAATGCACATCGATGCCCGCTTCCCTCATGCGCTCAAAGAAGGCATCCTTCACCTTCCAGCAGCCCACGTCATCGTATATCAGTCTGATTTCCACTCCCTGTTCCGCCTTGTCTATCAGGGCATCAGCCACCAGATAGCCCAGCGCATCATCCTCGAAGATATAGGTATCGAGATGGACATGATGCTTCGCCTTACCTATCTCATATAATAAGGAGAAGATGAATTCATAACCATCGGTAAAGATCTCCACCTGGTTGTCCTTAAACGGGAATGCCCAGTTCTGATTGGTAAAGAGATTCATCAGCGGCTTGTTGTTGGCTGGGATATGCAGATTCTCCTGCTCCGCAAACTCCAGCATCGATCGCTTGGTCAACTGGTCCATGCTTCTATCGCTGATCAGCCGTTCCTTTCTCGTGTTCTGCCCGAAGAAGATGTAGAAGATGATTCCCACGAAAGGCATGAAAGCGAGCACAAGAATCCACGCCATCGTCTTGGCGGGCTGTCGGTTGTCCATCAAGACGGTGATGATAGCGGGAATCATGATTGCCATATAAAGCAAGAGATAAATCCAATGAATATATATCATACCTTTCTTTTTTAATCTAGTTGAATACCGAGTTGGTCTGGCTGGCAAGCAGCGAGTTCATCTTCTTCAGTTTCATAAACTCCTCCACCAGCTCCCTGTTCGTAGGATTTCTGGCAAATTCCTGCTGCACCTCTATCAGTCGCTGTGCGATATAATGTGTGCGGAAGCTCAGCAGATCCTTGAAGACAAACTGGCGCAGCTTTTCAGCGTTCAGCTGCAGCTGCAGACTCGCCGTAGAAACCTCCTGTTCTCCCGTCGGCAGACTGGCAATTCTACTCACCTCCGGATCCGGATGGTTGGCAAAATAGGTTTCCGCCACGAAGTTCTCATCCTCCAGATGCTCCAGCGTTTCCTGCAAGATTCTGTTATAAAGCTCGTTATGGAATCTGAACTCATCGCCCGACATATCCAGATAGATATATTGTGCTATCGGCAGTTCAATATCGTTGCCCTCCACATCCTTCACCACGATATGCTTTTCTCCGTGGTGTATGATCAGCTTCACCAGCAGGTCCTCCACCTCCAGCAGCTTGTCCAGCGGCGTCACGCCCCTCATGGCAGCCTGCATTCCCTGCTGTGGGGCAGTAGCCTTCGGGTCTCTCAGTCCAGCCGCGCGCCGTTCTGCCTTCACCTGCTCGCTCATGCCGTTTCTCACGAAGTTGTTCAACGCATTCACGATAATCGCCTCGTTCACGCCCAGCCGGTGGGCGCAGTCGGTGATATAAGAGGCTCGGGTAATCTGATTCTTGATCTTCGAGATGCTCTCCACGATGCTGTTGATTGCCTGGCTTCTCTTCACCGGATCGGTCACGCCGTTCAGCGAGAGGTCGGTCTTAAACTGTATGAAGTCCTTCTGGTTTTCCTCTATGTATTTTCTGAAATCGGCAGCGGTATGGCTTCGGGCAAAGCTGTCCGGGTCGTTTCCATCCGGCAGGAAGAGCACCTTCACGTTCATCTCCTCCTCCAGCAGCATATCGGTACCTCGCAGCGCCGCATGCACGCCCGCAGCATCGCCGTCGTAGAGCAATACGATGTTACTGGTGAATCGGTGGAGCAGTCTGATCTGATGGATGCTCAGCGCCGTACCCGAGTTGGCCACCACGTTTTCGATGCCGCACTGGTGCATGGAGATTACATCCGTATATCCCTCCACCATATACACGCAGTCTTCCTTGGCGATGGCCTTCTTTGCCTGATACAGTCCGTAGAGTTCCCGCTCCTTGTGGTAGATGATACTGTCGGGCGAGTTCACGTATTTCTGACTCACACCCTTGGTACGGGTATCCAGCACACGTCCGCCGAAAGCCACCACCTTTCCGCTCACACTCAGCCACGGGAAGATGGCGCGCCCGGAGAATCGGTCCAGATACTTGTCCTGTCCGCTCTTGTTGCCCGCTTCCTCCTTGTCCACCTTGAAGCAGAGACCGGTATCCACCAGGTATTTCGGCTGATATCCTTTCTTCACCGCCTCGTCGAAGAGCGCCGTTCGCTGGTTCAGGGCGAATCCCAGCTGGAATTTCCGGATGATGTCGTCTCTGAATCCTCGGCTTCTGAAATACTGCATGCCGATGGCTCTTCCGTCCACATCATTCTGCAGGATGTCCTGGAAGTATTTCGCCGCCCATTCATTCACGATGAACATCGATTCGCGTTCGTTTTCGCGCTGCTTCTCCTCGTTGGTCATCTCGCGTTCCTGAATCTCGATATGGTATTTGTTAGCCAGCCATTTCAATGCCTCAGGATAGGTCATCTGTTCCAGCTCCATCAGGAAGTTGATGGCGTTTCCACCCTTTCCGCAGGTAAAGCAGTGGCAGATGCCACGCGTAGGAGAGACGGAGAAGGATGGATGGGAATCGTTGTGGAAAGGACACAAGCCGACATAGTTGATGCCGCGCTTTTTGAGCGTGACAAATTCAGACACCACCTCTTCTATCTTGGTGGAGTCCATGATACGTGCTATCGTCGGTTTGTCTATCATATTTTCTATCTTATTTTTATGTTGCAAAATTAATACTTTTCTCTGAAAACACAAAACATTTAAGGAAAAAGACGTACAGAAACCTCATGAAAAGCCAAAATGAAACAAATAAGCCGGCTACTGCCGATGGCATCCACACCCTCACCCTCACTCCTAACGACCCAGCCATCGTCTTCGAGAAAATCGTAATTGATGGAAGAGGAGGGAAAGGGAGAGTCAAGGTAATATAAAGGTATAATATAATAATAAGGTTATAGGCACGCCCCCGAAAGGATGCGTGCCTATTTTTATAAAAAAAATGGTTAATTTATTTGGTAATCAGAAAGTTTCCTCGTATATTTGCAAAAATTATCAAGAGAAATCGCTTATGTGCAAATATGAAGAAATAGAAGGTTGGCGTCTTTCCAATGGCAAGACCATCCGAAAGATTAAAAAAGCCGTACATGAGAAGATAAATTTGGGGCGAATATATCTCATCATTAGCATTTTGCTTGCTTATATGGGAACTATTAGCATGCAAGCTCAATCATGCGAGGGACGAGTGTACCTAAAGAATGGTATCCAGCAACTCTATGAAAGTAATGACCGAATAGACTTGCCACGCAAGAAAAAGGATGTTCAAGTTTATAGAAACTTCTTTTCTCGCCAATGCACTAGCGATGTGATACCTTTCGCCAACATTGATTCTGTAGTGGTGTGGAATGCAACCTCCAAGCAAAACGTACGCACACTTGTTCCTTTGGAAAATGTGGGATGGAGCTGGCTATATATCAACCACCCACGATTGCAAGTCTATATTTATGCCTCCCAAGGTTATTCCGTGACGGACATGGGAGGAATGAAAGCTAGGCAATGTAACACAGCAGCAGCAATGTTTTTCATCCCAAGCAAGACGGCTTGCGACTTCTATGTCAGACAGACTGATGGCAAGCTTATATGTCTGGGAGATACCTATAAGAAATGCGACAAATCCTTTATCCGAGAACTTTGCCATTGTGTAGGACTTTCGCAGGAATGGGAAAAGAAACTCATTGGACTAGGTGAACACAACCGAAGTTCTATGATACAACGAGTGATAGAAGTATTAGATGACAAACAATAAATAACAACTAAAAGGAATCATTATGAAAGCAATGAAGTTTTGGCTGCTCATGGCAGTAATTGTGGTAGCGATAGCTGCACACGCTCGCAAGAATGACGACCCAGAAATGCGTCATGTTCGCCTCACTATGATGGATGGCAAACAGATAGAGGGCTATATTCCTAAGAAGTATATGGGGTGGGCGCTAGAATATCAAGTAAGACTTGCCGAGAATCCAGATGGCAAAAAAGCCAAGAAGTACGATGCTGAGAAAGTAACCAAGATGGAATGGCTTGCACTCACAGAGGAACACCCTGAAGGCGAAGTGTGGGAACATTGCCAAACGATAGCACGTAATTCGATTAGGGCTGTAAAAGAGGATCGCCTTATGGAACTCCTTTACCGCGGCAAGAATGCATCTGTCTACCAAGTTCACGTATTTCTGCCTGGCAATGGCATAAACACAGGAAACTCTTGGGCTACTTGGTATGCACTGAAGCCTAATGGACAGGAAAGGGCATTTATTCTTTACAATGCAACGCTTGGCAAAATGGGAAGCCTGGATAGACAATTCAAGGATCAAAAGGAATATGAGGGACTGAAGGATTACATTCTTGAATGGTGGAACAAAGATAAGTCTTTAGCTAGGAAGCAACTGAATGATGGTGTAGCTATCTTTAGCCATATCTATGATGAATGGAAAGCTGCTTCTAGTAAACAATAATGATCGGGATTAAATGAGTAATTCAGAGCAAAA
>JAIINY010000213.1:0-5305 GCA_022741625.1 Prevotella sp.
TTCAAGAGTCCTACCCAAGCGGCAGGAGCGATAGAAAGGTTGAGGAAACCCTTAACCACGTTGAAGTCTGCGATAACGTTAGCGCAGTTCTCCTTCAGGTAGTCACCAATCTCGAGTGCAGTTCTCTCAGGAGTCTTCTTCGACATTTTGAGGAATGGGAATACGACGAGGGTAAGGTTACCTTCGAAATTACTCTTGGTCTTCTGCAGGGCTACCATCTTTTCAGGTACGTCCTGACCATAAAGCTCCTTCACCGCCGCGATGACAGAGCTGATGATTTCGTTTTCTATCTTCATTATCTTTATATCTTTTTTTACCGGTAAAAAATCTTTTTCTTTATTCAAATGCCTGGTAAGTGAGGGGGGCTTGCAAGTACCCCCTTTTACTTAAGCGCCTGCAAAATTACAAATAATAATTGGAATGAGCAAAGAAAAACGATGTTTTCTTTATCCTTCAAGGATAATATCGGCCACGTCCTGTGGAGAGTTCCATAAGATGCCGTCCTGCAATTCATCGTCGGTAAAACCATTGAGAGCCTCCTGTGCTTCCTTTGGTGTAATAGCTGGAGTTCCATCCTCGTTCTTTGCTTCGAGCAATGCCTGCAAGACCTCTGCTCTGTATTCTTCAATTGTCATCATGTATTTAATGTCGTTACGTTGTTTATTTTTATGGTGACAAAGGTAATGTTTTTTTTCGAAAGCACCAAGCTTTTCTGTCATTTTCTTTTCTTGACAACTTGAAATTATGATAATTTTAATGTAGATGAAACCAGGAAACTACGAAATTGATGTCAATCTTTTTGTTTTTCCAGGTAGAATGTTACATGGTAGCCGGAGATGGAAGTATCGGCAAGTCCCAGTTCAATGTTCTGCATCATCAGCATCTGGCGGGAGAGGGATAGGCCGATACCTGTGCCGGATGATTTGGTGGTGAAGAATGGGATGAAGATTTCCCGTGCCACATCGGCAGGGATGGGGGCACCATTGTTGCTGAACAGCAGGACGGGACGCTCGTTTTGGCTCATGCGGACGTCGATGTCGGTGGCGTGGGCTTCGATGGCATTCTTGGTAAGATTGATGAATACCTGGCGCAGCATGTTACGGTCGGCCTCCAACGTGGCATTCTGAGGAAGGGAAATGTGCCAGCTGAGGTCGGGATAGAGCGCCCGGATGCTTTCCAGGAAAGAGGCGAGCGGGAGGGGTTCTACGACGGGAGCCTGAAGCTGAGTGAGTTTGCGGTAACTATCTACAAAGTTGGTGAGCGACTTGCTGGTGTCGTGAATCGCCTGAATGCCTTCCTCGTATTCGCTTCCCTTGATCTGCGGGTTGCTGAGATAAGCCTGGCAGATGCTGGAGATGGGAGCCGTAGCGTTCATGATTTCGTGGGTGAGTACACGGGTCAGCTTTTGCCAGGATTCCACTTCGTGTCTGGCTACGAGGCGGGCAATATCGCCCTGCATGTCGTTGAGTGCCTGCTGCAAGGCTCTTTCGCCTGGCAGCAAACCCGAAGTGGGGAGGCGGAAGGCGTAATCGCCATTTCTTACAGCTTCACGCATCAGAAAAGCACGAGCCTTCAGCCTTCGCTGATGGCGAAAGAACAGATAGATGAGGCTGCCCAGGATGAAGCAGATTCCACCTATTAAATATATAATCTTGATAATAACCATAAAAATAGTTTGTTTATCTCTTCAGTTTTGCATAGAGGGTTTGTCGGGTTATTCCGAGCATTTCGGCTGCACGCGAGATATTGCCGTGGCATTTATCCACGACCTTCCGGATGTAATCGTTCTCAAATTTTTCTAAGGTTGCCACTTCCGTATTGTTGTCGATGGCGTCCTTGAGCACCCTTGTCAGTTCGTCATTATCCCAGGGCTTGGTGACGAAATCGGCAGCTCCGCTTTTCAATCCCTTGATGGCAAGCTGCACGTCGGCAAAGGCGGTGATGAGTACCACGGGGATGTGGGCGTGGAGCCGGCGGAAGGTGCGGAGCCAGAGTAAGCCGTCCTGACCGCTGTTTACGCCGAGTGAGAAGTTCATGTCGAGCAGGATGAGATCTACCTGCTCCTGTTGCAGCAGCGTGGGGGCTGTATCGGGGCGAGGCAGGGTGAGAATCCGTTCGAACGTATTGCCCAGACAGATTTTCAGCGCCGTGAGTATCGACGGATTATCGTCGATGACAAGAAGGGTTCCGTATTTCATATCTTTTATCTTTTTGTTTGCAAAAGTACGCTTTTTTCCCGAAACGGCAAACAAAAACGGGATTGTTGTGTGATAATCATACAATAGAGTGTATGAATTTCATACAATCCACCTTCCGGGCTGCCGGAAATCTTGGCAGAAAACGGGAGAAGCCGTAACTTTGCAGCAGCTAACGAAAATAGGGAGATGGTATTCTTCCTTTATCGTTTGATTTAAGTGAAACAAAAAATAAATGAGTATATGATGAAAAGTTATGTGAAATTCTTATCACGCAACAAGCTTTATGCCACCATAGAGGCCTTGGGCCTCTCGGTGGCACTGGCTTTTGTGCTGATTCTCGTTTCCTACGCTACTGCAGAGTATCGTGTGGGAACGAATCAGAAACTGGCGAAGGAACTCTATGTTGCAGGTTCAGGCGATTATCTCGGAATGACCTGGGGCATAGCCAAGGAGTTCTTTCCTTCCATCCCGGAAATCAAGGGATGGACAAGATTTGGTGAATATTATGCTCCGCAGGGAGCCATGATAGATGGACAGTATTATGAGGCAAAATATTTGGCTATCGACCCGAACTTCTCCCAGTTTATGGGTTACAAATGCCGCGGTTGTGCGCCTGATCATCTCCTTTCGGATGCTCATCAGGCAATGGTTTCGGAATCTTTTGCCAAGAAAGCCTTTGGCAACGCCAATCCTATCGGTCGCACCATCCAATGCGGTAAGCTGCAACTCAAGGTGGTGGGAATCATGGCGGATTTCGACCGTGAGGACCTTCTTAACCCATACGATATTTTCGTGTCGATGAAACTGATAGAAGCTGAGGCTCAGGCGATGGATCAGTTTGGCTCCTGCACTACGGTGGCGCGACTGGCAAAGGATGCTGACCCGGAAAAAGTGAGACAGACCTTGCTCGGCAAATACATGAACTACTGGAAAGGATGGAAGAAGGATTCGGATGGAGTCAGCTTTATGTGGGGTTGCCAGTTTGTGAGATGGGACCAGATTCATTTTACGGATGATGATGTCGATATTTTCAAGCATGGCAATCGTACTCTGGTGAATATTCTCCTGGTCGTGGCGCTGGTTCTGCTGCTTTCTGCCTTGTTCAACTACATCAATCTTACGGTGGCTCAGATTGGCAACCGTGCGAAGGAGATGGCTACCCGAAGACTGCTGGGCGAATCGGTAGGGGGCGTGATGCTTCGCTATCTCAAGGAGTCGGCGCTCTTCACGGCAGTCTGCTTCCTGCTGGGCTTGTTGATTTCCTGGGCATTTATCCCGTTGTTCAATTCTATGTTGGATACGAAAATCGACCTGTTCCATTCCTTCGACCTTCTGTGGTTCCTGCCGTTGGCTTATGTCATCATCTCCATCTTTGCGGGAATCCTTCCTGCCATCGTGGTTTCCCGTTTCAATCCGATAGATGTGGTGAAGGGAACCATCCGCATGCGCAGCAAGATGTGGTTCAGCAAGATATTTATCGTAGCCCAGAACGTCATCAGTATCACGCTGGTAGTCATGGCGATAACGATGATGCTCCAGATGAAGCATCTTGCCGATTTGCCGTTGGGTTATCAGACGAAGGATATTGTTTCCATCTTTTCTTCCTTGGATGGTTCGCCGGAGAAGATGGCTATCCTCAGGAACCATCTGAAAGCGCTTCCAGAGGTGGAAGAGGCAACTTACGGCAACGCCAATCCTATCAGCAGCTGGGGAAACGGCGTGCATGATGACAACGAAAAACTGATAGGAATGCTCCGTATGTTCTTGGCTGATTCCACGGCGATGAAGATGCTGGGAATCAGGGTGATTGAACAGTATTGCGAGCCAGCCTATGGCAAGATTTGGGTAACGGAAGATGCGAAGCGAGCCTATGGTGTTTCTGCCCACAAACCTTGGTTCGGAATGAGAATGAAGGACGGAAAGCACGAATACGAGGTGTGCGGCGTGATTGCCGATTACCATAGTGGAGATGCGCTGAGCGAGAATGAGAAAACGGAGCATAATGCCATTGGAGTCATTACCCCGCAGCAGGGTGGATGGTCTGTTCTGGTGAAAACCCGTGGCAATCATGCCCAGGCGCTGCAGGCTATCCGGAATACCTGCAAGCAGGTGGCTAAGGAACTGGTAGGCGTTCCTACGGAAATGGAGATGGAGTATATGGATGATACGCTGAAGAACAACCTCAAGGACAAGCATAATATGATGGTGCTCATCATCACCTTCATGAGCATCTCTATCCTGATTTCTGCCCTGGGTCTCTTCGGAATGTCGGTCTATTACGGCAACCAGCAGAAGCGTCAGATTGCCCTGCGCAAGGTGATGGGTGCTTCGATTGGGGATGCGGCCTGGCAACTGGCTAAGAGATTCCTTGTCAGTTCGCTGGTGGCTGTGGTCATCGCCATCCCTATCTGCGTGAAGCTGATGCAGACTTATCTCATGGATTTCGTCCATCGCATCTCCTTCCCTTGGTGGGTGTTGCTGGCTGGTGCCATCTTTACTTTATTGATAGCCTTTGTTTCGGTTATCGGCTGCACCCTGCGTACGGCGATGTCGAATCCGATAGACAGCATCAAGGCTGAATAATGAGTCATAAACTTTAAAAAAGATTTCTAACGATGATACGAACAGAGAATTTAACTAGAATATTCCGCACGGAAGAGGTGGAAACCATCGCCCTGAACGGCGTAAACATAGAAGTAGAAGATGGTGAGTTTATCGCCATCATGGGTCCTTCGGGATGCGGCAAGTCAACCTTGCTGAACATCCTGGGCTTGTTGGATAGTCCTACGGAAGGCAAGTATTGGTTGAATAACGAGGAAGTGGGCCATCTGAAGGAGCGTGAGCGTACCGCCTATCGCAAGGGTCGCATCGGCTTCGTGTTTCAGAACTTCAACCTCATCGATGAACTTACCGTTGAGGAAAATGTGGATTTGCAGCTGAAATACCTCGGAGTGGGGAAGGCGGAGCGCAAGGAGCGTGTGCTCGAAATTCTGAGAAAGGTGAAGCTGAGCCATCGTGCCAAGCATTATCCTCATCAGCTTTCGGGCGGTCAGCAGCAGAGGGTTGCCATCGCCCGTGCCGTGGTGGGCAAGCCTAGCATCATCCTT
>JAIINY010000214.1:0-5275 GCA_022741625.1 Prevotella sp.
TCCATATCCGCAAACTTAGCTAATTTTCCTTTGCTCATTGATTCTTTTTTTCTTCGTTTGGGTACAAAGGTACAAAAAATATAAAAACTCTTATTACAATTACATTTATAATTTTTGATATTTAACCAAATCTATCGGAAATTCTTTTCAGAAACGGCAGAACTGTTGCCTCCATCATCAAAAATGAAAGAATATAGACATCAGTATTGTCCTACCTCGCAACTGATACTCCTTGCTCGTACGGGTCAACCCAGAATAAACGGTATAACCGTAGGTGCGCTGATTGAAAAGATTAAGCGCAGTCAAACTCAACTCCATGCCATTCCTAAAGCCATAACTGGTGGATGCATCGGCAAGAGTAAGATTCTTGTGCTGATGATCTGCTATCTGATTGCGATAATGCTCTCCATGCAAGTTGATGAACCATGACTTCAATGGCTGGAAGTTGAAAGTGAGATGCTGGGCAAGATTGGTAGAGGAAGAATCGAAACCCAAATTCTTCAATACCATCTTATCCTTATCCCAGTTCAGCTCATAGGTGAAATTGAACCAATCCGCAGGACGACCACTCCATTTTGCCGACAACATATAGTTATCAGATGAATAGGCTGAAGGAGAATCGTTCTGACGCAGGAAGCCATCAAATCTCAGATAATCAAAACCTACGCTAACGAGTCCATGCATGAATCCCAATCCCTTACTCACCTTTCCACCAGCCATCAGGTTTTCAGAACTGCTGCTGTTGGAAAAATAGGAGTTGATGATATAATCACCCACAAAATCACGAGCCACCGTAAGATGACTGTCGGACCAGCTCTTGCGGATGTAGGCATTGGCAAAGATGGTAGCAAGAGGACGCTTATAGTTGATGTTGAAGGAAACATGCCTGCTCCTGTCGGCGGTATAATCCACGAAACCCGTATAAAGATTACGGTAATCACGCATCAGCAGTCCCTGATAGAAATTCTGTTCATCCACTTCCCGCTGAGCGATTCCACCGGAAAGCGTAGCCTGCAAACGGGCTGTGAGGAAATAGCTCACGCTGAGTTGAGGAGCAACCTGTGTCTTGCTGGCGTTCTCTTTCGCTCCCATCAACTTATCATTATAATAATAAGGTGTAAAGGTGATGGGCATCTGGAAACGGATATGCCAGCCACCCTGGTTATACTCAGCCTCCGGCGATGCATAGGCACGGAAGAAGGTCATGCCTATCTGATTGCGCATATTTCCCAGGGAATCGGGCACTCCCTCCAGATAACTCTTCATCGTTCTGCTCAATACCTGCAAGCCTACCTTCATCATCACGGTAAAAGGCTTGAGGAAAAAACCGAGCGAAGTATTGGTATGACTGAAGAATGCTGCCGAACGAACACTTTGATAAGCCGTTTGCTGCGAATAATCAACAGACAGAGAGTGCGGATTCACCATATAAGCATTATACGTGTTGAAGGTATAGGTTCGCTTACCACTCCGATGCAACAGTTCCAGCTTGTCTGATACTTTATACTTCGGCATCTTGACCTGCTGATGATTAGGATAAGAGCCGTCAATATCCATCATGACATCATTCCAAGCCAGGTCGGCGGAAAGCTGATTGGCAACATACGACTTTTCGCCATTCGAAGTCAGCGTAAAGTCGGCAACCAACCTGTTCTGCTTCTGCTTAGCCTGTTCATCCTCTACATCATAAATGGTTGAATCATTCAGGAAATACTGGGTATTACTGAATGAGGAAGAAAGAAGACGGTCGTGGGTATAGACTATCTGAGAAGACAAATCCGTATTTTTGCCTAACACCCAGAGATTATTGGTGGTGAAAACATGGGTCTGGTTCTTACGCACACGGCTGTCTGAAATATCTGTCAGCTGGTCGGGCGTAACATTCACGTAATCTTTCAGATTATAAGAATTTCTCATCACTCCAGTGCCATCATCCGAAAAGAGGAGATTGCCCTCACCGGTTACATCCGTACCTATATTATTACTCTTGAAGGTATTGAGCGACTGGGCTTTCTTGGCAAAGCGCATCAACGACATCTCGCCTTCCCAGACATTCAGCTTACCAAACTTCTCCCCTTTCTTCTGCTCCATACCGCCACCTGCTTTCAGCGTTCCTACCAGACGACTCTTGGCAGATTCCTTCAGTTTGATGTTGATGGCAGGGTCTTGCGAGAACGACATATCTTCCAAAGCCTTGATAGGTTGATGATTGGTCATCACCTCTACCGAACCGACATCCTTCTGATGGATATTGTTGGTAGCGATGGAATAGCGGCCGCCGAGCATATCATGTCCTTCGATATAAAACTTGTTGATTGCCTTGCCGTTATATTTGATTTCTCCCTTATCCGACACCTCCATTCCCGGCATCTTCTTCAAGACATCAGCCAGACTCTTGTCGTTGGCATCGGCAAAGCTTGCCACATTGTAGGAGATGGTATCGCCCCGCTGTCGGATGCTTGGAGCCTTCACCACAACATCCTTCAACTTTGTAGCCTGCTCCGTCAGGAGCACATCATATTGGGTAGTATCCTTTGATAAGGGGATAACTTTCGTAGCATATCCCATCATCGAGAAATGCAGCACGTTACGACCATCCGGAATAGCATTGAGCGACAGCAGGAAACTTCCATCTGCCTGCGTCTTGGTAAACTTCAGGATTCTATTGCCGGCAGCAGGTCGGATGGTAACCATCACTCCCTGCAACCCGTTGCCCGTATAGGCATCTTCCACCTTACCCGACAAGGTGACTTGCTGGGCATAGGTCAAAGTGCTCATACAGATAAACCACAGATATAAAAACAGTTGCTTCATAAATTATCTTCTTGAGAAACCAATCCGTTCTCTCTTTACGTTGATACTTATTCTTTTTCTATCAGATCATAATTCAGAGCCTCATCCGAGCCACCCAGAGATATTCCCGTTGAAGCCTCATTGATACTGTTCCGATTTTTCAGATACTTATATTTTGATTGCAGGAAATCCTTTCTTGTCGTTTTCTGAAAGCGCTTGAATTCCTTGTCAAGTACCCCAAAAGTAATAGGTGTTGCACTAACCTGCTGCATTCCATTAATACAAAAGTAGTATTGCTTTCCCCTATCATACACTTCCATAATCAAGCCAGGGAGTCCGCAGAACTTCCAGGGACCGTCACTTACAGGAACATCCAAGGCAAACCAGGCTGTCCATTGTCTTCCCCGGAAGCAGCAGGTAGCCTTTTGGCATTCATGACCGAGCACCATCTTCGTGCTGTCATTTTCCATATTCCATTCCTGCGCATTCAGGGAATCTCCATAAAGATAATATTGCCCCAACAGGAAATCTGTAATGGTCATTTCCCCTTGCGGATAATTCTTATAAATGGTAGCAGTCATTCTGCGATGGGGTATGGCATTGCGCAATTGTCGCCCTTTCAATCCCTTCCCTATCGCTTCCGTCAAGAAGCTATCCCATAGTTTATCGCCATTAGGAGAAGCCATCAGAGAATCACACTGATAAGTATAATAGCTATAGCATTTAGAACACTCCGCTCCGATTTGCAGATAGAGCAAGTCTTCTTTGCGCTGTTGTTCTCCAGACAGCGTATCCGTAAGATATTCATATACATAGCTACACAGCATATTAGCCGTATCTATCTTTTTATTTTGGGCAAAACCAATAAGATAAAAAGTTAAAAATAGAAATATGAAACACTTTCTCTCCATAACTTTTCTTTGTTTTTAAAAAAGATACTCTTTGATTCTATTCTCTTTCTATCAAGTCATAGTTACGTTTTTCGTCTGACAGACCTAAGGATATACCTGACGTAGCCTCGTCTATGCTATTTTGATTATGAAAATAATTATATTCAGACTTCAGAAAAGCTTTCCGGTCAATCTTTATCCGTTTTCTATTGAAAACATCATAAACGATAGGCGTGCCAGCATCCTTCTGCAATCCCTTGATGCAAAAATATTGCTGTCTCCCCTTGTCATACACTTCCATAATCAAACCAGGAAGTCCACAAAATTTCCAAGGGCCATCACTCATAGGAACATCCAAGGCAAACCATGCCGTCCAAGAGCGACCACGGAATCTGCAGGTTGCCTTCTGGCAGTTATAGCCTAATATGTTTTTAATGCTATCACCTTCTACAACCCAATTCTGTACACCCAGGCTATCACTATATTCATAATACTGAGACATCAGATCGTCCGTTACCGTCATCATATTCTGCGGATAATTCTTATAGACGCACGCCGTCATTCTGCGATGTGGAAAAGAATTAGTCAGATATCCTTCTCGCTTAAAGGCTTCTTTGAATAAAGCACGAAACTTTGCCTTGCCATCTTCTGTAGATTGCAAGGAATCAGACTGATACGTATAATAGCTGTAGCATTTTGAAACATTCTTTCCGATAGAAAGAAAGAGTAAATCTTCTCCTTTCTCATCATTCTTTATCGTATCTTTCGAATAACAATAATAATATGAGCACAGATATTGCCCACTGTCTATCACATTGTTCTTAGCTTGCAACAGAAGCACACCAAAGAACAACATGGATATACTTATAAAAAATCTCTTAACAAACATATTAATATAACCTTTAAAAATTTAAAAAATACTCTTTTGACTGCAAAAGTACTAAATCATTTTCAAAATTCTTTATCTTGAAGTATAATTTATATTAATAAGGTGAAGAAAAGACGGAAGAGTTCGCAAAAGGTTCAAACATCCGGTGCATAGAAAGCTACTTTCGAAAACACTCTTCACGAAGAATCGCCAGGAAGCTATTTGTTGCTTCGTAGGCGATTCTGAGAGAGAGATTTATAGTAATATCGTGTTCTTATTCCGCCTGAATACCGAAGTACTCGTTGAGTTCGGCGATGACAGCGCCATCAGCATTCGGAAGATTCTTCTCCAACTTGCCTTTCTCCAGCAGGAGGATGCGAGAGGAGATATCGGCAACGAAGTTGAGATTATGGCTGGAGATGATGACCGTGGTACCCTGCTCCTTGCAGATGCGCTGAATCATGTGGGCGATAGTCATCTGAGAAGAAGGGTCGAGATAGTTGAAAGGCTCATCCAGGAGAAGAACCTTCGGATTGATGATCATCGCTCCAATGATGCCAATCTTCTGTCGGTTGCCCTGAGAGAAATCACGGAGATACTTCTTGGTTCCCATGATTTCATCGTGCATAAAGCCCTCAAACTGCACCAGCCGCTCCTGCAAGGTCTCATCGTCGATGTTATAGACATCAGCGATGAAATCGAAGTATTCCTCAGGGGTGAGGAA
>JAIINY010000215.1:0-5227 GCA_022741625.1 Prevotella sp.
TGCACAACCTTTCCGTTTCTGTCGAAGAAGACCGTGATGTACTTGGAATCTCCAAACAGATAATTATATTTGTCATATTCCCATTTGTCCCCATACATGTCGAAACTGGTGAGCTTAGGTTCTCCAAGAATGGCTATTACTTCCTGCTTGGTCATTCCCCGCTCCACGTTTTTTTTTCCTTTAGCCGAAACCGAGAGGCATACGGCAAACATCAATATGGTTGTGGCGATGAGCGCCATCCAATCATTCCTTTTCATAAGCTAAACTGTTTTTATAAGTTATTATATTGTTTTATGGTTGCAAAAGTACAGCTTTCTTTTGAAATAAAAAGAGGAGGATTCCCTAAAGTAGAAGGGAAAATCCCTATTCCCGATTTTGGTTATTTGTTTCACTTTTCGGGAATGGTTGTGATTATAAAGAGATTATTATTTGCTGCTAAAGCCTAATATGACTGAATAAACGCACCGAGACGACTGGGTAAGTAGCGAAAGGCGTTTAATCAGATTCAATGAACTAATATATTAAGTATACAAAGCCTGTTTCTAGAAGATTCCGACTGCAGTCAGCAGCTCTGCTGAGCCTAGTCAGCAGGTCTGCTGACTGCAGTCGGAAGTTCTGCTGAGCCTAGTGGCAACCCTCTTTAGTTGTACGACTATACACCCTTTAGTTGTACGACTATATACCTTTTAGTTGTACAACTATACACCTTTTGGTTGTACGACTATATACCTTTTGGTTGTACGACTATACACCTTTTGGTTGTACGACTATATACCTTTTAGCTGTACAACTATACACCTTTTAGTTGTACGACTGTATACCTTTTGGTTGTACGACTGTATACCTTTTGGTTGTACGACTGTATACCAACTTTAGAGTCGAACCATGAAGCGAATAAGTTTACGGCAAGACTTCTGCTCCATCATTTCCTCAGCAAGGAGAATATGGAATGGTTGGCTCAATATGCCGAGTTTGACTTGGTGAATGAGCAAAAGTTGGCTCTAGTCTTCGTGAGAGAAGTGGGTACGATAGATAATGCTACTTATCGCCAGCTGGATTCTTCGATTACTCATGCCCGTGCACGCTTGGAGATTCATAAACTCTGTGATCTTGGATTCCTAGAGAAAAAAGGGCAAGGTCGTAACACTTATTATATAAGAACCTCCAAGGTGGTATCCTTAGCCGAAAGGTTACCACCTCAGGACGAAAGGTTACTACCTCAGCATGGTACATTAGGCGAAAAGATACCACCTCAGCATGGTACATTAGGCGAAAGATACCAAGGTGAGAACGAAAGGTACCAAGCTTTTGAAGAAAGGTACCAAGGTGAGGTTGGTACCTTTGAAGAAAGGTACCAAGGTGCAAATCGGGAAGAAACGTTGCTTCTGTTGCCTGATCATATAAAAAAGAGAATTGATGAGGTCGGGAAAAGGGTTCCTAAAGATGTTCTTAATAAGCTGGTGGTTGATATGTGTTCTATTGTTCCTTTAAGTATGGATGACCTTTCTGTATTGCTACATAGAAATTCAAAGTCATTCAAAAATAAGAATATTAAGGTTCTGTTGGAAAACAATCAGCTCTTCTATTGGATTACGGAGATGATTAATCATCCACAGCAAAAATATGTTGCTGACCCTTCGATGGCGAGAAGTAATAGCAAGAAAAAAATAATAGCAAAATTCCCCTTGGGCTGCCAAAGGCAATCCAAGGGGAATTTTGAAATGACGTTGTTGAGGCGTTTGGTTGGTTTATGGGTCCACCATTTCACCTCTGTCTCTATTATTAGCAGCCTTTTGCTCCCAAAAATTAGCCTTAGCGAGGTTTATGGGAAGTCCTACCAGTCCTTTGCGGTACCCCTCAGCTAGCAGCTTTTGAGCTGGGTAACAACCGAGATTTGCTGATTTTTCAAACAGCCTACCAGCTTCTTTAACATCTCTCATTAAGCCTCCCTTCCCTTGCTCATAAAAGCGACCTAAGTTGTAAAGTGCCATAGCATCATCTTTTTTAGCTGCCATTTCAAACCAAAGGCGGGCTTGTGTAACATCTTTATTTACATGGATGCCATTTTCGTAGTAGAGACCTAACCAATTCTGCGCCTCTGCAAATCCTAATTCTGCCGCTTTCTTGAAGTATGTGAAAGCCTCTGCTTGGTTTTTCTCCACAATTAATCCTGAATGATAAAACATTCCAACTTGGCATATCGCATCTGGGATTCCTGCATCTGCAGCTTTTTTGAACCAACTGAAGCCCTCGTTATAATTCTGTTGTGTGCCTATGCCGTTAAAATACATACTGGCTAGACTGTATTGCGCCTCGGCTTGCCCTTGTTGTGCTGCTTTGTATGCCCAATTATAAGCTTCGACCATATCTTTTTCGCATCCCTCTCCATTGAGGTAGCATATTGCTAGTTTGAATTGTGCTTTAGAGTATCCTTGTTCTGCTGCTTTCTTGAACCATTTGAATGCCTCTTTAGAGTTTTGTTCGATACCTAATCCCTGGTCATATGCTACCCCAATGTTGTGTTGCGCTCTCGGATTTCCTTGCTCGGCAGCTTTCTTAAACCAAAGAAAGGCTTCTTTAGAATCTGTTTCGCAGCCAGTTCCTTTAAAGTAACAATATGCGAGCATAAATTCTGCGTCTATGTTGCCTTGCTCTGCTGCTTTCTTATACCAATAAAAAGCTTGCTCAGGATTTTTCTCGCATCCTTCACCTTGGTCGTAACATTCAGCTAAACAGTATTGTGAGTAAGCATGGTCTGAATCTGCAAGCTTCTTATACAAAGTGAATGCTTTTTCTAAGTTCTTTTCGCATCCAAATCCTTTTCTGTAACATTCAGCAAGACATAATAATGCCGTAACGTCATTTTCGTTCTCACTTTTATTAAGCCATTTGAAGGCTTCATCATAATTCTCTATTGCGTAACAGCTTACTCCTAAGGCAAAACTTGGTCTTGTGCATCCATTTTGGAATGCTTTTGTAAACCAACTTTCTGCCTCTTTATAGTCTTGATTTACTCCTATACCTTGGTAATAATAGTAGCCAACGGCATATTGAGAATCGGCATTACCTTGTTCTGCTGCTTTCTTGAACCATTTGAATGCTTCACAATAATCTTGTTCAATTCCCGATCCCTGCTCATAGGCTACTCCAACATTATGTTGCGCTGTTGGTACTCCTTGTTGGGCAGCCTTCATATACCAATTTGTACTCTGTATGCTATCTTTTTGAAATCCATTGGCTCCCGATAAATAGCTATCACCCATTATGCAGATTGCAGTTGTGTCTCCTTGTTCGGCAGCTTCTTTCAAAAGTGTTTGAAACTTTAAGGTATCTTTCTGTACACCTGTTCCTTCAAGATAACAATAAGCTAAATTGATTTTGGAAGCAAGGTACCCTTTTTCAATAGCTTTGCTAATCCATTTTACTCCTTCTTTTTCATCTTTCTCCACACCTATTCCATTCAAATAGCATAGACCGACATTACGAATGGCTCTTGCATAGTCTTGCTTGGCAGCTTTCTTGTACCACTTTATTGCTTCCTTATAGTCTTGCCGGATGCCAATGCCATCTCTATAGCACCAGCCTAGATTAAGCTGTGCTTCGGCATCTCCATCCTTAGCCTTTTGGAGGAGTTCTGGAGAATACGTTATTTGTGCCAATGCCATTTGAATGACACTGAGACAGAAGATAATTATCGGTATAACTCGTTTCATCATATTTATGCGTTTTGATTAATCATTTGGGGCGTTTACTTTGCCTTGAACTTGAATGTGATAGTTCGTACCATTTATTGTAAGGTAAGCTTTCTTCATGGTGTAATAGTCTTCTACTATCCAAACCTCAGCATCATCTACAGATTCTTTGTATTTATATTTTAGAATAGGGTTTTGAAGCCCTTGGCTGCTAAAATATAAAAACATAAAATAATTAACATCATCTTTCTCCAAGTTTGTTCCAAGTTTTTCATTGATGTATTCTGCCATATCCTCGCTGGTTGTCCAATTACGTCGACGTTCATCTAAATCGTCACGAACTTCTTGTGAGACATCAGACAAGGTTGGAGCATGACCAGCCATTCTTACCTTTCTGATAACTCCACTCAACATCTTTATTTGATTAGACCAGGTAGACTTTTGATTTGCGATAAAAAAGTCCTCGCAGAATTCCTTTGCAGGTTGGTCTGGCTCACTCCATCCACTAAAAATATCGGTTGTCGTTAGAAATCTCACGCCATAGATGCCACCTATCAATATGGCAATGGTTATTACGATATCTCTGGTGGAAATATTGTAATGCGGAAGAACCTTCTTGAAAAGGAAATAAATAAAAGCTCCGATGGCTATTAGTAATATGAAACTCATGCTTTGCTATTGTTTGAAGAAACAAAGGCTCCATTGTCTTCCTTTAAGTATTCGTTTATTAAGTTGATACATACGAAAAAAGCGTAGAGCCATTCTGTTGCTCGCTTCATGATAGAAAGGCTCTCGCATTGCCCGACAAGTCTGAAACGAACAACGCTGAAAGCCCCTACGCCGATGTAAGTATATAGTATACCCTCCCTACCAACGAATGTTTTTTACATCCGAAGACAATGAGGGCTGTATATAATACATCCCTTGGGGCGTTCCCGTTGCTTTGTTCTTGACTTGTCGATGAATTTGCGAGATTCTTCTATCATCAAAACCAAAGCGTCCAAAAACGCCTTTACCGATATGTATATCTGCCCAACCTTTGCCCATTAAGGGCTTTTAGCCGAGCTAGACATTGCAAATATAGTCATTTCTTTTTAAATAGCTTCATTTTACCAGTAAAATCTTTCTTTGATGCTTGTTTTTTAACGATAGTTTGTAATTTGTAGAAGAAATCTGTTTATAAAGTATATTTATGAGGTGTACATTTCTTTTGCTCCGATTGAGGTAGATGCTTGTTGCATTTTTTTGCAGAAAGTTCCTTTTAATCTTGTGCTTTGCTGTACAAAACTTGATATTTTTGCTAATTCAATGAAAATGAGAAAGATAGACATGTGGTATCCGATTCCCCCGAAATTCTTACCCTAATAATATCCGATTCCCCCAAAATTTTTGGGAGTATATCAGGTAAGTAAAGAAGAAAGTTTGTAATAAAAAAAGTCCGTGAGCATTCATTGCCCACGGACTTTTAAAATTATCTTGTTCTTATAAATGTCTTATGCCTTGAAGCTCTCCAAGTCTTCTGCCTTGAAGTTCTG
>JAIINY010000216.1:0-5213 GCA_022741625.1 Prevotella sp.
ATCAATATCCTGATTCCAAGAGTAAAGACTCACTTGAGCGACAAGGTATTGGCTCTCTTCAACGACGACATCAAGTACTTCGTAAACCCTACCGGTAAATTCGTGATTGGTGGTCCTCATGGAGATACAGGTCTTACCGGCCGTAAGATCATCGTAGATACATACGGTGGCAAGGGTGCTCACGGTGGTGGTGCCTTCTCTGGTAAGGATTCTAGTAAGGTGGACCGTTCTTCAGCTTATGCAACCCGTTACATCGCCAAGAACATGGTAGCTGCCGGCGTGGCAGACGAGATGTTGGTTCAGGTAAGTTACGCTATCGGCGTGGCAGAGCCTGTAAGCATCTATGTAAATACCTATGGCAGAAGCCATGTGAATATGACCGACAGCGAGATTGCCAAGAAGATTGCCGAGATGTTTGATCTCCGTCCAAAGGCTATCGAGCGCCAGTTGAAGTTGCGCCAGCCAATGTTCTTTGAAACTGCCGCATACGGACACATGGGACGTAAGAACGAGGTTGTGGAGAAGACCTTCACCAGCCGTTATCACGAAGCAAAGACCATGAAGGTAGAACTCTTCACATGGGAGAAGCTCGATAAGGTAGATGAAATCAAGAAGGCTTTCGGTCTTTAAGGAACGAATAACAATAAGAGAGCGGTTTCTTAGGAAATCGATAGAAAAGAATGGTGCAGCAAGCAGATTCGATACATACAGGTCTGGAGATTGATGCTGAATTACAGCAGCAATCTGTCCAGCAAAAACATAGCAGCCAACTCACACCTAAGCAGGTGCTGAGTTGGCTGCCTAAGAATGCGACCCCTGCCCAACAGGATTCCATGATCAGGGCGCACATCAAACCCTGTGAGATTACTCACTGGAGCGGGATGCCCGATACCCTGCATCTGCCTGGACATAAGGCAGGCAAAAGTTTCAGAGATGTGAGCTTGCCACAATACTATCGTGAGTCGTTCTTCTCGAAAGACTCGCTCTTCCATCCTGAGCTAAGGGGTGGAAGACTGGGTGTGGCGGGTGATCCGGTGCCTTATACGGTGGCGGGCGACAACTTTATCACCTCGTTGCTGCTTTTGTGCTTTGTGTTGGCATGTATTGCATTCTCCAAGTCGAAGCATTTTGTTTTCCGCCAGGCAAAGGCCTTCTTCCGCGTTCCGCGAGAGGGAACTACGGTGATTACGGAGACGAGTTCGGAGGTTCGCTTCCAGTTCTTCTTTGTATTGCAGACCTGCCTGCTGGTGGCACTCGGATACTTTTTCTACTCGAAGGCATCCATCAGCGATACGTTTACCATCGAGCAGAATTGGGTAATCTGTATCTATGCCGGATATGTGATGAGCTATTGCCTGATCAAGGCTTTGCTCTATACCATAGCGGGGCTGGTATTCTTCGATAAGAAAAAAAATGAACAATGGCTCAAGGCGTATCTTTTCCTGTTATCCTGCGAGGGAGTACTGCTGTTCCCGGTAGTTATGCTCCTGTCTTACTTCGACTTATCGCTCCAGGTAGCAGTGATATATACCATTATAGTACTTGTATTGGTGAAAATGTTGTCATTTTATAAGAGTTATCTTATCTTTTTTAAAAGAAATGGCTTGTTTTTGCAGATAATTTTGTACTTTTGTGCCCTTGAAGTAGTACCTCTGTCTGCCCTTTGGGGTGGACTCGTATTAATCAGTCATTATTTGAAAATAAACTTTTAAGACAAGATGATTAAAAAAATTTTAGTTTCTCAGCCAAAACCGGCAAGTGAGAAATCTCCTTACTATGATATCGAGAAGGAGTACGGCGTAGAATGTGTGTTCCGCCCATTCTTTAAGGTTGAGGGACTTACAGCGAAAGAATTCCGTCAGCAGAAGATTAATCTGTTAGACTATACTGCAGTTGTTTTTACATCTCGCCATGCAGTGGACAATTACTTCAAATTAGCCAAGGAGATGCGTATTACCATTCCTGAGGATATGAAGTATTTCTGTGTTATTGAGACCATCGCACTCTATATCCAGAAGTATGTACAGTATCGTAAGCGTAAGGTCTTCTTCGGTGATACTGGTAAGATCGACGGATTGATGGCACAGATGAGTCGTCATAAAGGAGAAAAATATCTCGTTCCACTGAGTAGTGTGCACAATGATGATGTGAAGAACCTTCTCGACGAGAAGAAGCTGAATCATACTGAGTGCGTGATGTATCGCACGGTAAGCAATGACTTCACAGAGGAAGAAATCAAGTCGTTCGACTATGATATGATGATTTTCTTCAGTCCTACAGGAGTAAAAGCCCTGAAGAAGAACTTCCCTAAGTTTGAGCAGGGCAAGATTGCTCTCGGTGCTTTCGGTCCGGCAACCATGAAGACTGTAACTGACGAAGGTCTTCGCATCGACTTGGAGGCTCCTACCAAGGAGTTCCCATCCATGACTGGAGCGCTGAAGGATTATCTGAAGCGAAACAATAAATAAGAAACTATATGATGTTGACAGAAACAGATAACACTTTCGGAAAGAGAGAGCACCTATGCAAGCAGACGCTCATAGACCAGCTCTTTAGCGGTAAAGCCCATGTTATGACGGCTTGGCCCTTGAAGATGGTGTATCTTGTTGTTGACAAGACTGATGAGCAGAGTGCTTCTGTAGAACTGATGGTAAGCGTGTCGAAGCGATTCTTCAAGAGAGCCGTGAAGCGCAATCGGGTGAAAAGACAGATCCGTGAAGCTTACCGCACCCAGAAGCATGGGCTGCTGGAGCGTATGGCACAGATGCCCGACAAGCAGCTGCTGCTTGCCGTCATCTGGCAGGATGGCAAACTGCACGATTCGGCTGAGCTGAATGCCAAGATGAACAAGAACCTGCAACGATTGGTAGAGAAACTATGAAGTATCTGCATATCGTCTGGTATGGAATCGTAAAAGTACTGACCTGGCTGTTGGTACTTCCTATCCTGTTCTATCAGAAGTGCATCACTCCCTATACACCGCCATCATGCCGCTTTCAGCCAACCTGCTCTGAATATGCCAGGCAAGCCATACGGAAGTATGGACCTTTCAAGGGGCTGGCTTTGGCAATATGGCGTATCTTGAGATGCAACCCTTGGGGTGGTTCGGGCTATGATCCCGTGCCGTAAGTTTCCGGCTGTTTCGTCGGGCCCCTTATACATATTATATAATATATAAAGAAATCACATTCGATGGCAAAAAATTTTGTTGAAGAATTGAAATGGCGTGGTATGCTGGCACAGATTATGCCAGGTACTGAGGAATACCTTAACACCCACATGGTGTCTGCCTATCTCGGAACTGACCCTACTGCAGACTCTCTGCACATCGGTCACCTTTGTGGTATCATGATGTTGCGCCACTTGCAGCGTTGTGGCCATAAGCCTTATCTCCTCGTGGGAGGTGCTACAGGTATGATTGGCGACCCTTCTGGCAAGAGCCAGGAGCGTAATCTGCTCGACTCTGAGACTCTCTATCATAACCAGGAAGCTATCAAGAAGCAGGTATCTAAGTTCCTCGACTTCGATGGCAATGAGCCTAACAAGGCTGAGTTGGTTAACAACTACGACTGGATGAAGGACTTCACCTTCCTCGACTTTGCGCGCGTGGTAGGTAAGCACATCACAGTTAACTATATGATGGCTAAGGATAGCGTGCAGAAGCGCTTGAACGGTGAGGCTCGTGACGGTTTGTCTTTCACAGAGTTCACCTATCAGTTGCTCCAGGGCTACGACTTCCTCTATCAGTATGAGAAGTATGGCGTACGCCTCCAGTTGGGTGGTAACGACCAGTGGGGTAATATGACTACCGGTACTGAGTTGATTCACCGAACATTGGGTAACGATGCAGAGTGCTTCTGCCTCACTTGTCCTTTGATTACCAAGGCAGACGGCAAGAAGTTCGGTAAGACAGAGAGCGGTAACATCTGGTTGGATCGCAACCGCACAACTCCTTATGCTTTCTACCAGTTCTGGTTGAACGTAAGCGATGATGATGCTGAGAAGTATATCAAGATCTTCACCGACCTCGACAAGGAGACTATCGATGCCCTCGTAGAGGAGCACAAGCAGGATCCAGGTCGCCGTGTACTCCAGAAACGTCTGGCTGAGGAGGTTACCGTAATGGTTCACTCACAGGAGGACTTGGATATGGCTATCGCAGCCAGCAACATCCTCTTCGGTAAGGCAACCAAGGAGAATCTGGCACAGCTCGATGAGGCTACATTGAACGATGTATTCGCCAATGTTCCTCACTACGACCTCGACAAGAACCTGCTCGGTGGTACAGCCGTAGATCTCTTCAATCAGGAGGGTATGCAGATCTTCCCAAGTAAGAGCGAGATGCGCAAGCTCGTTAAGGGTGGTGGCGTTTCTCTCAACAAGGAGAAACTCGCTGCTTTCGACCAGGTTGTAACTGCTGATGACCTGATTGACGGCAAGTATCTTTTGGTTCAGAAAGGTAAGAAGAACTACTTCTTGATTACCGTTAAGTAATCGTTAAAAGTATTGAAAATATTTGGTAGTGGAGAAAAAATCCACTACCTTTGCATTCGATTTGCTTGTCCTATGGTGTAATGGTAGCACTACAGTTTTTGGTTCTGTCAGTGGTGGTTCGAATCCGCCTGGGACAACAAGTCATAAATAACCCTTCAAGTCTTTGCGGATTTGGAGGGTTATTTTGTTTATAATAAAGTTCGGATACAACAAGCTCTTTGCATCTATGATAGGTCAATTTTGATGAAAAGCAGTCAATAAAATGAGAAAATAAGTAAAAAGGGTGCATCTTTCGTATTGATTTAGGGTGATATTCAAAATTATTTTGTATCTTTGCCCTCGTAACAAATCAAACAATTTATAAAAAATAAAATTATGGACTTTAATAAACTATTCTCATTAGAGGGTAAAGTAGCCCTCGTTACAGGTGCCGCTTATGGTATCGGTTTTGCTATGGCTGAGGCTTATGCCAAGGCGGGTGCAAAAATTGCTTTCAACTGCCGTAGCCAACACCACATGGATCAGGCTCTTGCAGATTACAAAGCAAAGGGTATTGAGGCAAAGGGTTATATCTGTGATGTAACAGACGAGGAACAGGTGAAAAACATGGTAGCTGACATTGAGAAGGAACTTGGTGTTATTGATATTTTGGTAAACAACGCAGGTATTATCAAGCGTATTCCTATGACAGAGATGTCTGTAGATGACTTCAAGCAGGT
>JAIINY010000217.1:0-5182 GCA_022741625.1 Prevotella sp.
CAATTGTTTACAATCGTGGACGACCCGAACTCAAAAATATTTGTTTATAATTTGAAATGAGTGACACTTGATGACCATCAAAAAGTGCAGGCGTAAAGTAATAAATGATAGAGATATGGAGAATCCATATCTCTTAATTAAAGGATTTTATCAATGAAGAAAATATTTCTACCTGTACGGTTGGAATGATTTCGAGATGTGTATGGCAGTAGAATACATTGTCTGAGTTTCAACAACTACTCGTACAAAAACTTCGTGGAGCGATGCCTGTTGATTGGTGAGTCAAATTTTGCATTTTAGACCGCACACCGCACGGAGACCGCACTCTGCAAGTTGTTGTTTATCAATAATTATGCCGTATTTGTGCGGTGTGCGGTCTATTTCTATTTTTCATTCATACAGGTTGAAAATATTTGTTTATAATTTGCCAATCAGCACCAATTAAAAAGGAGGAAGATGGCAAAAATCTGTATTTTTATACGTAAATAATGTCAAAATGTAAAATGATTGACTAAAAATAGTGTTGTTTTAAAATAATTTCCGTATCTTTGCAGACAAATTGCGAATATCAATATTAATACTGTATAGATTATGGAAAAGATTAAGATGACGACTCCATTGGTAGAGATGGATGGCGATGAGATGACAAGAATCCTCTGGAAGATGATCAAGGATGAACTGATTCTTCCTTTTGTAGATTTGAAAACTGAGTATTATGATCTGGGCCTGCCTTATCGTGACCAGACCAACGACCAGGTGACCATCGACTCTGCTGAGGCTGCCAAGAAATATGGTGTAGCAGTAAAGTGTGCTACCATCACTCCTAATGCCCAGCGTATGGATGAGTATAAGCTTCATAAGATGTGGAAGAGCCCTAATGGTACTATCCGTAGTATTATGGATGGTACTGTGTTCCGTGCACCTATCACCATCTCAAGCATCCACCCTTGTGTGAAGAACTGGGAGAAGCCTATCACCATCGCCCGTCATGCATACGGAGATGTATATAAGAGTGTGGAAATCCGTGCCGATGAACCAGGAATAGCCAAACTCGTGTTCGAGGGTAAGAGCGGAAAGAAGCAGGAGGTGGAAATCCACAACTTCGATGGTGCAGGTGTTATCCAGGGTATGCACAATACCGACAAGAGTATCCGCAGCTTTGCTCACAGCTGCTTCAAGTTTGCCATCGATACCAAACAGGATCTCTGGTTTGCTACCAAGGATACCATCTCAAAGACTTACGATGCGCAGTTCCGTAAGATCTTCGAAGAGGTTTACGAGAATGACTACAAGGAGAAGTTTGCTGAACTTGGCATCGAATACTTCTATACATTGATTGATGATGCGGTGGCTCGTGTAATCCGTAGCAAGGGTGGATTCATCTGGGCATGCAAGAACTATGATGGTGATGTGATGAGCGATATGCTCAGTACCGCTTTCGGTTCTCTGGCTATGATGACCTCTGTATTGGTCTCTCCAGAAGGAAAGTATGAGTATGAGGCTGCGCATGGTACCGTTACCCGTCACTACTATCGCTATCTGAAGGGTGAGGATACCTCTACCAACCCAATGGCAACCATCTTTGCATGGAGTGGTGCCTTGAGAAAGCGTGGTGAGATGGATGGACTTCAGGATCTCCAGCACTTCGGCGACCAGCTGGAGGCTGCTTGTTTCGATACCTTGAATGATGGTGTCGCTACCAAGGATCTCGTCAACCTGATGGAAGGTGTTGAGGCTAAACCTGTCAACTCAGCCGGCTTCATCGCTGCTATCCGGGAGCGCCTGGAGAAGAGATTGGCATAGTCCTCTCTCTTCTCTTCTGAAAGATAAAAAACAAAGCCCTGCAGTACTTCTCGTTTATATGGAAGTATTGCAGGGTTTTATTTTACTCTAAGATAAGCGATTTGTTTAGTTAGTTAGCTTTTCTAGTTTATTTCTTTTTCAATGCCTCTGAGAAGTACTTAAAGAAATCTACCTTAAGCAACTTGCTAATATGAAACAACATACCACTATCAATTGTATTTCTGTTATAGATCTTGTATACATTGGTGCGATGGCAGCCTAATTCCTCGGCCAGCCATACGGAGGTTTTACCCTGATTCTTAAGTTCTTGCTTAATAATCTCGCCAATGGCAACTGTGGACTTTTCTTTATCTTTCATAACAACACAGTGTTTAAATTTAATATATATCTTATTTACCGGCTGCAAAAGTAGTATTAAAGTTTCTAATCAGCAAAATATGGTGTAGCCAATATAATTACACTGAGTTAAAAAGTGTAATATTATGCTAGACTTTATCATTTTTTTGCAAAAAACACGTTGTTGTTACAAAATTGTAATCTAACGTAACGCTTATTACGAGATAAAAAATGTATTTTTGCACCATAATTACGAAATTATTAAAAAAAAGATTATGGAAAAGGCGGATAAAAGAATTCTTGTTGTTGATGACGAACAGGATTTGTGTGAAATCTTGAGTTTCAATATCCAGATAGAAGGATATCATGTGGATACAGCCAATTCTGCCGAAGAGGCTTTAGAAATGGATATTGCATCCTATGATCTGTTGCTGCTGGATGTGATGATGGGAGGTATGAGTGGATTCCAACTGGCTAAGAAGTTGAAGGAGAATCCGATGACTGCCCATGTGCCTATCATTTTCCTTACCGCTCGGGATACGGAGAATGATACGTTGACAGGATTTAACCTGGGTGCTGATGATTATATTTCCAAGCCATTCTCTATTCGTGAGGTGATGGTACGCATTCGTGCCGTATTGCGCCGTACCGCAGAACAGAATGGTAGTGCTGATGAACCTAAGGTGATTGGCTATCAGGGGCTGGTGCTGGATCTTGATAAGAAAACTGTTAGCATTGATGGCGAAGCTGTTCCTTTTACCAAGACTGAGTTTGAATTGCTCCATCTCTTGTTGGAAGAAAAGGGCAGAGTCTTCTCCCGTCAGGAATTGATAGACCGGGTGTGGCCTAAGGATGTGATGGTGCTCGATCGTACCGTGGATGTGAATATCACCCGTATGCGTAAAAAGGTTGGACGATTTGCAAAGTGCATCGTGACTCGTCTCGGTTTCGGATATTATTTCGATGCCTGATTGGTTTGACTTTGATTTACAGATAATTGTGAAGTTTAATATTCAGTTTTTAAAGTTCAATGCTTAAAACAAATACTGTAGGTAGAAAATTGTACTTTAGTGTGCTGGCGGTGTTCCTAGTGTTCGCTGTCAGCTTTATCGTGTTTCAGCAAACACGAGAGAAGCAGTATAAGATTAGTACCCTTACCTTGAAACTTGCCAACTATAACGAATTGTTGGTGGAGGATCTCGCTCTATCTTCTTCAAATGGTATTCTATTGTCGGATACGGTGAATCTGGTGGATAGTGTCAGGGTAGCTGAGGCTAAACTTGAGGATTTTGTTCAGGAACACGAAAGTAAAGACTTGAGAGTGACTCTTATCAAGCCTGATGGTAAGGTTATCTATGATAATATGGGTAAGGATTTTCGCAAGTTTTCCAATCATGCAAAAAGAGCGGAGATTGCGGAGGCACTTCAGGATGGAATGGGAACCAGTGTAGAACGCCAGTCTTCTACCCTCAAGCACGATTATTTCTATGTGGCATCCTATTTTCCTAAAAGTCAGCTAGTTGTGCGTACGGCGTTGCCATATAACGATGATTTGGCAAAGTCGCTTCAGGCTGATCAGCATTATATCTGGTTTGCTCTTGTTGCTGTCATCATTCTTACGCTTGTGCTCTATCGTTTCACCAGTCGTTTGGGTAGTAATATTTCCAAACTCCGTATATTTGCCTATAAGGCAGATCACAATGAAAGTCTGGAGGTAGAAGATTTGGCAAGCTTCCCGGGGGATGAGTTGGGGGAAATTGCTGAAAGAATCATCAAGATGTATAAGCGCGTGCAGACTACCCGAAAAGAACAGGATATCCTGAAAAGACAACTTACTCAGAATATCGCTCATGAGTTGAAAACTCCTGTGGCTAGTATTCAGGGATATCTGGAGACGATTCTGGATAATCCGCATATTAATGAGGCGACCAAGGCGCAATTCCTGCAACGCTGCTTTGCCCAAAGTGAGCGATTGACCTCCTTGCTTCACGACATCTCTACACTTAACCGTTTGGATGATGGTTCTGATATGATAGATTTCGAAGCGGTAGATATTACCCAGATGGTAGCTGATATTATCCGTGAGACAGCGTTGGCTCGACAGGAAAGGAAAATGATTTTTGATAACCGGATGCCGGAACATATCGTGGTGAAGGGAAACCGAAGTCTGATATATAGTATTTTCCGCAATCTTACAGATAATGCCATTGCTTATGCTGGAGAGGGGCGCAAGATGACCTTGGAGGCGAAGGAACAGGGAAATAAATGGCATTTCATTTTCCAGGATAATGGTCAGGGAGTACCACCGGAGCATCTGGCCCGTTTGTTTGAGCGCTTTTATCGGGTGGATAAGGGACGTAGCCGCAAAATGGGTGGTACTGGCCTCGGACTTGCCATTGTAAAGAATGCCGTTCTCCTGCATGGAGGTACTATTCGGGTAAGTAATTTGCCGGAAGGCGGTCTCAAGTTTGAGTTTACCCTTAAAAAATGAGCAAAAATATTTGAATACAATATATAATATGCGCGCGCGAGAGCGTGCGCATATATGCGTATGTATGCGCGCTCCAGTGTGCGCATGTATATTATAAGGTGCTGAGTATCTGATAGTTTGTTTAAGTGTTTATAACTGTTAAAAATTGGCGTTTTTTGAAACTTTTTCCTCAAAACATTTGGTGGAATGAAAAATAGTTAGTACTTTTGCAATCGCTTTTGAGAAATCAAGTATTACTCTAAGCAACTAAAGAAAGAGTTCTTTGAAAGATTTTACATAAACAGACAAGTAGTACAAGAAGCGGTTGACTTCTTAGAAATAAGAAAGTTGACTGGGTAAAAGAAACGAACCGTCAAGAAATTGACGAGTCAGGTTTACTAAGCTTCAATAAACGAAAAGGATATTCGTCCTAAGTACAGACAACAAACACCGACTGCTTCAGCAATGAGGCAGGAAGTAAAAATGATATTTTACAATGGAGAGTTTGATCCTGGCTCAGGATGAACGCTAGCTACAGGCTTAACACATGCAAGTCGAGGGGAAACGATATTG
>JAIINY010000218.1:0-5166 GCA_022741625.1 Prevotella sp.
ACGCAGGAAGAAATAGAGCAGGGAGAAGCTTATTAACTGAAGTTTCGAGAGTTAGCCCCCGGAAGCCCAGTACCCTTGACTACTCTTCTTTTCGGCACTTTCTGTTTTTACAGAATATTATTCTGCCGCAGTCATCGTTTTCCGCATATTTCAGAATGTTTTTCTGAAAACGAAAGAATATTTGGCGGATAAGATTCTTCTTCTTACCTTTGCAGCCGAAAACGAATAACAACATAAAAAACAAGAGATATGAGTAGTATCAAAAACATCAAGACAAATGTGCTGGGCTATCCTCGCATTGGTAAGAAGCGTGAACTCAAGAAGGCTTGCGAAGCCTATTGGGCTGGTAAGATCAACCGTAACGAACTGGAGAATACCGCCAGAAATCTCCGCAGAGAAAACTGGAACTTGCTGCAGAAGGCAGGCATCGACCTCATCCCTTCCAACGATTTCTCCTACTACGACACAACCCTCGACCTCACCCTCACTCTCGGAGCCATCCCTTCGCGCTACAATAGTCTGAAGGAAGATAAGCTCCGCCTCTATTTCGCCATGGCCCACGGCGAGCAGAACGAGCAGGAAGATGTGATTGCGATGGAGATGACCAAATGGTTTGATACGAATTATCATTACATCGTTCCGGAATTTGTGAAGGATCAGGAATTCTCACTCTTCGATACGAAAGTGGTGGATGAATTCTGCGAAGCCCTGGAATTGGGCATCAAGACCAAGCCCGTGATTCTGAGTCCTGTATCGTTCCTTCTTTTAGGAAAGGAGAAGGAGGATATCACGGGAATGCAGGATGGTTTCCATCGCCTTGATCTGCTCGATAAGGTTCTCCCGGTTTACGTAGAACTTCTCAAAGCCCTGGAAGAGAAGGGAGCAGAATGGATTCAGATAGACGAGCCTTATCTCGCCCTCGACCTGGACGATGAGCAACGCAACGCCATCCAGAAGGCGTTCGGTTACATCAGAGAGAACACCCGCCTCAAGATTATCGTAGCCACCTATTTCGATGGCTTGAAAGATAACGCAGATTTGGCGGTAAACCTGCCTGTGGAAGCCCTCCACATCGACCTGGCAAGATGCCCGGAACAGTTGGATTCCATCCTCAACATCCTGCCTGCAGACAAGATTCTCTCGCTCGGCGTAGTGGACGGCCGCAACATCTGGAAGAACGATTTGGAGAAGTCGATCGAGCTAGTAAACAAGGCGACAGGCAAGCTCGGAGCCGATAGAGTCTTCGTGGCAGGTTCCTGCTCGTTCCTCCACGTGCCATACGATCTGGCGCTCGAAACCAAGGAGCAGAATCTCCCTGCCGGCATCAAGCGATGGATGGCATTTGCGGCACAGAAGATAGAGGAACTGGCTGCCATCAAGGCGCTTGCCGGGAGTGAGACTAAAGAGGGATTCTCTCATCAGGAAAAGACTGCAGAACAAGACTACGCAGCAGGCATCCAGGCTTACTTCGCTGAAAATCAGAAGGATATTGCCGACCGAAAGGTTTCTTTTCTGATTCACAACCCAGAGGTGAAAGCCCGGGTTGCCGCCTTAACCGATAAGGATTCGCAGCGCCATTCAGCATTCGAGGTGCGCCAGAAGATTCAGCATTCAGAGCTCCATCTTCCGCTCTATCCTACCACCACCATCGGCTCGTTTCCTCAGACCAAAGAGGTGCGCTCATGGCGTTCCAAGTTCAGGAAGGGCGAAATTTCGGCTGCCGAATACAATCAACTGCTGAAGGAAGAAACCCGAAAATGCATAGAATGGCAGGAGGAGATTGGACTGGATGTGCTGGTGCACGGCGAGTTTGAGCGCAACGACATGGTGGAGTATTTCGGCGAGCAGTTGGCAGGCTTTGCCTTCACCCAGAACGGATGGGTTCAGAGCTACGGTTCCCGCTGCGTGAAACCACCAGTAATCTATGGCGACGTGGAGCGCAAGCAGGCGATGACCGTGGATTGGAGCACCTTCGCACAGTCGTGCACCCAGTTGCCGATGAAGGGAATGCTCACCGGTCCGGTAACCATCCTCGAATGGTCGTTTGTAAGAAATGACCAACCCCGTTCTCTCACCTGCAAGCAGATAGCCCTCGCCATCCGTGATGAGGTTTGCGACCTGGAGCGCCACAACATCAGGATTATCCAGATAGACGAGCCAGCCATCCGCGAAGGTTTGCCTTTGCGCAAGTCAGGATGGGATGAGTATCTGAAATGGGCGGTAGAAAGCTTCCGGATTTCAGCCAGCGGCGTAGAAGACAAGACTCAGATTCACACCCACATGTGCTATTCTGAGTTTAATGATATTATCGAACATATTGCTGCGATGGATGCTGACGTGATCACCATCGAGTGTTCCCGTTCGCAGATGGAATTGCTGAATGTCTTTGCCGATTTCCACTATCCTAACGAGATTGGTCCGGGCGTCTACGACATCCATTCAGCCCGAGTACCAGAGACTCAGGAGATGGTAGATTTGCTGAAAAAAGCGGAAAGATTCATCGACAAGAGCAAGCTCTGGGTGAATCCGGATTGCGGTTTGAAGACCCGTGGCTGGGCAGAAACCAAGGCCTCGCTCATTAGAATGGTAGAGGCTGCTAAGGAATTGAGAAACGAATAACAAAGTTTGCAAAAGTATTGAGAATACGAATAACAATTTGCATAGTTTTTATCAACGGAATCCCGGGGCATTTCTCTATGTCTCGGGATTTTTTGTGCTCCAGCAACTCAAAGCCTTGAAATATTTTATCACAAATCTTTTGCCCATCCAAAGAAAAGCAGTATCTTTGCAGACATGAAACAGGAAATCATAGATAAAATCAACCGATTGGCAAGCCAGGACGAGACTTTTCTCTTTGTCATCAACTATCAGGGCGACAAGGCGTTCATCCGCCAGCTATCAGATATAAATCCCGAAGAATGCCTCTTCGATTTCGAAGGAAGAGGGAATTTTTCTGATGAGATGAAAAATAATTCGGAAAAGATTGCGGAGATTTCTTGGCAGATAGCCCCACCCCTTTATGAGGATTACGAGCGAAGTTTCGACATCGTGAAGAACAACATCATGGCGGGCAACAGCTATCTCACGAATCTCACCTGCAAGGTTCCCGTAAGCTGCAATCTCTCATTAGAGGATATTTTCAACCAGGCAAAAGGAAAGTATAAACTGCTGCTCAGAAGAAAGAGAAATCAAGCAGAAGATAAAGCTCAGCAAAAAGAAGAAGAAGAAGAATCGCAGAATAAAGCTGATAAGATTGAAGAAGAATTTCAGAACAAAACTTATCCGAAAGAAGAGAACATCGAAGAGATTTCAAATTCTTTCGTCTGCTTTTCTCCCGAAACCTTCGTCAGAATCAAGAACGGAAGAATCTACTCCTATCCGATGAAGGGAACCCTGGATGCATCCCTCCCCGATGCCGAAAAACAGTTGATGGAAGACCGGAAAGAGGCGGCAGAACACGCCACCATCGTAGACCTGATAAGAAACGACCTGAGCAGGGTGGCAGAGAATGTAAGGGTAGATAAATATCGTTACATCGACGTGTTGCACACCAACAAGGGCGACATCCTGCAAACCAGTTCAGAAATCAGCGGTCGTCTTCCCGAAGATTACCGGCAGCATCTGGGCGAAATCCTCGATGCCCAGCTCCCAGCCGGTTCCATCACGGGCGCCCCGAAGGATAAAACCATGCAGATCATCCACGAAGCAGAAGGCTACGACCGTGGCTTCTACACGGGCATCATGGGAATCTACGACCAGGGCGAACTCAATTCCGCCGTCATGATAAGATTCATAGAAGAAGAAAATTCGCCGGTTGATTTTGAAGCAGATGGAGAAAAGAATTTCAAGGCAAACGAAGGAAAGGAGCCGAAGGAAAGCCGAGAATTGTATTTCAAGGCAGGCGGCGGCATCACCTCGAAGAGCGATTGCCGGAGGGAATACGAGGAAGTGATTCAGAAAATCTATCTTCCGTTTTAATTTCACATTTCATCTTGGGAAAAAATTATATAAGAGATTATGAAACAGCAATTTGTAGAAACAATAAAGATCAAGAACGGCAAGGCTCTGGCCCTGCCCTATCATCAGGCAAGAATGGAGAGAACCATCAGCAAATTCTTTCCATCCCTCGCATCTGAAGAAATAAAACTCTCATCCCTCATTTCCCCAAAAGAGGAAATGAACCTTTACAAGGTACGAGTGGTCTATGGCGCCCAGGGCGTGGAAGCCATCGAGTATGCCCCCTACAAGATGAAGGAGATTCATTCCCTCAAGGTGGTAGAGGATAATAATATCGACTACACTTACAAGAGCACAGACCGAAGTGCGCTCAACTCCCTGGTAGCCCAGAAGGGCGATTGCGATGAAATCATCATCGTAAAAAACGGCCGCATAACAGACACCTCCTTCACCAACCTCGCCCTTTTTGATGGCAAGAAATGGCTCACCCCCAAGCATCCCCTGCTCCAGGGAACCAAGCGTGCCCAGCTTCTGGAAGCCGGCATCATCGAGGAAGCCGACCTCACACCAGAAGACCTCAAAAAGGCAGAAAAAGTGAGCCTCTTCAACGCCATGATAGATTTCGGAGAGCGGGAAGTGGAAATCCAGAGAATCCTATAGCTCAATTACTTCCAAATCATCCGGAACGAAGATTCTACCCTTGAAGTTCTCAGCAGCTTCACGGGTATAATTTTCTTTACGGGTAGCAAGAGTCTTCTCCTCCGTATGATAAAGAATGAGATTCTTCACCCCCAGTTCCTCCGCCAGTTTTCCGGCATCAAGCGCCGTGCTGTGACATTTCTCGTAAGGCTTGAACGTATCACGGTCGGCATAGAGGCAGAACGCCTCGCACATCATCCAGTCCGCCCCCTCAATGTAGCGGCGGTTCTGCTCATTAAAAGGCTCATCGCCCAGACACGCCAAGACCAAAGGTTTAGCATGATTTTCAGATGCAGCTTTATCGGATGCAGTCTTATCTTCTGAAACATTATCTTCTGAAGTTCCTGGCAACTCAGCACGGAATCCGAACTGCTTCTCCTTAGTAGATTGAATATCAAAGCATTCCAGCTTCATATCCCCCACCTCGAAACAATCCCCATCTTCCAGCTGATGGAACACCACCCTTTCAGCCACCTTCGCCAGTTGCTTCTTGGCAAGAATCATGTCGAT
>JAIINY010000219.1:0-5144 GCA_022741625.1 Prevotella sp.
CCAGAACAAGTTCTATCGCCCTATCTCTGAGCTGGACAATGACGGCGGCTATGCCGACATCTTCCTCTCTCCGCTCTGTGACATCTACAAGGACATGGTGGATTCATATATCATCGAGTTGAAATATTGCAAGAGCCAAACCACCGATGAGCAAGTGAAAAAGCTCTTCGAGGAGGCTTCAGCTCAAATTTCCCGCTATGCGGACAGTGACATGGTCAGAGAGGCGGTAAAGACCACAAAGCTCCACAAGCTGGTGGTCATCTACCGCGGAGCGGAAATGGTGGCTTGCGAGGAGATAAGGATATTGCTATAGAACGAACCGTTATCCGGCTGGATACCTGGCGGATAACGGTTCTTGAAAAATCGCTTGTCAGCAAATTCACAGAATCAGATAATCGTGATTCATCCGGAAACCATAAACAATCACGTGTTATAAATATCATAACCCGCATAAAACAGCATTATTAGAAACATTTCAATTGCAAACTCAATATATCAATTTTTCAGCCATACATATTTATATATAAATGAAAATATTACATTTATGCTGCAATTATATCACATTTAGGTTTTATTAACACACTTCTCTACTATAATACAATATTTTTTTCTACTTTTGCTGCCGGAATTAAAAAATAAAAGTAAAAGGTATAATATCTGAGTTAAAAACTCTACAGATAATAATGTGCAGATTAACAAGAAATAATATTCTGATCATGGCTTTCATGTTCTATGGGGTAAGCCTTGCGGCTCAAAACCAGCAGGACTTGCAGGATTCTGTAAGGATCTATTTCAAACAGGGAAAGATAGAACTGGTTCCTACCCTGCGCGAAAACCAATCGGCACTGAACAGGATAGCAGATACGATGCGTATCACTTGCGCAGACTCTGCCTATCACTTGCGAAAGATTCTCGTAGAGGGCGGTGCTTCACCCGAGGGAAGCGTGAAATTCAACCGATGGCTGTCTGAGAAAAGAGCAAAGACATTGTTCGATTATCTCTCCCACTATGGTGAATTGCCCGATTCGCTAAAAACTACCCACTACTTAGGAAGAGATTGGAATGGCCTGATCAGGCTGGTGGAAAATGATCCACAACTCCCCTACAAGGAGGAAACCCTTTCCATGCTGCGCCAGATAGCCAGCGAACAGAAAAGCGGTGCCCAGGCGGAGGAGAGACATCTGCAGAAGATACAGAAGCTGCGAGGGGGTACACCTTATTTATATATGTACAAGAAATACTTCCCGCTGCTCCGGTCATCCAAGCTGCATCTCTGGTACGAGAAGGTGCATCGCTCGGAGATTCCGAAACCGGAAAATCTGAATTCGGAGATTCAGAAATCGGATACCACTGCTGCAGCGTTCATTCCACCGGCAGATACCATCGTCGCCCCCCCCCGACACCCAGTCCATCGCCTCGCAGCGAATCCGGAAACCCTTCTATATGGACATCCGGACCAACATGCTCTACGATGCACTCCTGATTCCGAACATCGGAGTGGAGATGTATCTGGGAAAAAGATGGTCGGTGACTGCCAACTGGATGTACGGATGGTGGAAGACCGACCGCAGACACTGGTACTGGCGAGCCTACGGCGGTGACATCGCCATCAGAAAATGGTGGGGAAAGGCTGCGGGGAAGAAACCGCTCACCGGACACCACATCGGCATCTACGGTCAGATCTTCACATACGACTTCGAAACCGGAGGCCGCGGCTACATGGGCGGAAAGCCCGGAGGCACGATCTGGGACAAGATGAACTACATCGTGGGAGCTGAATACGGCTATTCGCTGCCCATTGCCCGAAGGCTGAACATCGACTTCACCATCGGAGTCGGCTATTGGAGCGGCATCTATCATGAGTATAAGCCCGAGGCTGACTACTACGTATGGCAATCCACCAAGGAGCGCCGCTGGATAGGTCCCACCAAGGCAGAGATTTCGCTGGTATGGCTGATAGGACACGGCAATACCAACCGTAAGTTCTCAGGCAGGAAGAACAGAGAGAAAGGAGGCGGAAATGAGCAGGATTAGAATCTTCAGAGATTCTGGAATCATCAGAGATTCTGGAATCATCCAAGCCCTCAGCCTGATGCTCTTTCTTCTGATTCTCTCGTCGTGCGAGCACAAGGAATTACGATACGTCACCTCCTCGTTCCGCTCAGTAAGGGTGGAATTCAACTGGGAGCGATACGAGAATTTTCAGAAGCCGGAAGGCATGCGAGTGGTCTTCTTTCCAAAGGATGGCACAGGCGAGTCGTGGATATTCGATTTTCCGAACGGAGAAGGAAGGCAGATTGAGTTGCCCGAAAACGAGTATGGCGTCATCTGCTACAACTACGATACGAGCGGCATCTATTGGGAGAATCCCAACAGCTTCGTGGAGTATCTTGCCAAGACCCGCAGCGTACTGGCGCCCGACAGCACCAAAGCCTGCACCACTCCCTCCTGGCTCTGTGGCGACCACATCGACCGGGTATCGCTGGAGAACATTCCAGAAGGCACGGAGAAGGTGATCACCCTGTATCCGGTGAGGATGGTAAGCCGTTACACTTACGAGGTGAATGGCATCCAGAATCTGGAAAGAGTGGCGGATATCCGTGCGAGTCTTTCGGGGATGTCAGGATCGCTGCTGATGGCGGAAGACAAATTGCCCGATGGAGTTTCGGAGAATCTTTTTTTCGGAGGCGAGACTGCCGGTAATCAGATCAAGGGCGGTTTCTACACCTTCGGCTACTGTCAGAGCATCGCCACGCCCCAGGTATTCAAGCTTTATCTGAAGAGCAAAAATGGCAAGGTGTATGTCTTAGAGCAGGATGTTTCAGCACAGATTCACTCGGTTCCCGTAAGGGGGCATCTCGGTGATGTGCATCTCATCATCAATTTCAACTTCGCCGTTCCGGATAACAAAAATGACGGAGGAAGCGGAAACGGCGGAAACAATTCCAGCGGTGGTGCCGGCTTCGATGTAGGAGTTGACGATTGGGCGGATGTGAATGAGGACATTATATGTTAAGGATTTAACTTAGTAAAAGATAAGACTTTAAATAATAAAGGATAAATTTAGCAATAGTAAAAGATAAAAAAAACTGTAAAATTATGAAAAAGGTATTTTTTGGAACAGCATTGGCCTCTATGGCATTGCTTTCAGCATGCTCATCAGACAACGAGCTTGCAAATGTGGAAACTGCAGCAAACAACGCTATCGGATTTCATGTAGTTGGTAATAAGGCGGAGACAAGAGCTAACATTATCAACTCGACCACGGATTTAGAGAAAACCGATTTCAACGTGTATGCGTATATTAACAACACAGATGGCAGCGATGGTGCGCCATTTATGGGTGGTAATGATACTGTACATGGCACCAATGGAATCAATATTAATCACAAGACAGGTGTTTGGGCCTATACTAATCCAACAGACCTCCGTTACTGGCCAACAACTGCACTTAATTTTTATGCAGTAAGTCCAGCTACCACAGGCATGTTCTCATGGCAATTTTCTAATACCCAAAAGGAAATAATATATAATTGCTGCGATGAGTATAAGCATACAGACTACACTAACCATGATGCAATGTATGCTGTTGCTAAGAATCAAACATATTCTGCTGAAAATGGCGGAAAGGTAAAGTTCCAATTCAAGCATATTTTATCTCAGGTTGAATTCAAGGCAAAGACACAGTACGCAAATATGGAGGTAGAAATCCAAGATATCAGCATCCATAATTTCAGAACTGGTGGTACATTTACTATTTCATCAGACACTCCTACTCAGAATGACTGGAATTTAAATAATATTACTCAAAAAAATACTGGATTTACAGTTAAAGCAGCGAAGGAGAATAAGAACATTAAAATAAATACAAACACTGAGGCTATAACAATTTCAGATGGGCCAATGTTGTTCGTTCCTCAGTCATTAAAAAAATGGGACTTGAAAGGTAACACTCAAGCAGCAGATAACGCAGAACAGTCTTATCTGAAGATTACTTGTAAGATTAAGCAGAGTAATGCTTACCTCTTCGGTGACAATAATAAATTTGGCGTTCTCTATGTTCCATTCGAGGCAGATTGGCAGCCAGGCAAGCGCTACATCTACACCCTCATCTTCGGCGGTGGTTATGATGAGAATGGCCATCCAATCTTGAAGCCAATCAACTTCGAGGCAGAGACCACAGGTTGGATAGAAGCTGCTAGCAACATTAATATGTAATATCAAAGATACCCCAAAAACAATATAAAGCGATGCTTGCAGATTTTTGCAAGCATCGTTTTTTATTATCCCTTTCCCCCGCCATTCCAACCCAATGTGGTGGGGTTCATAAAATGAAGGTCACCAACTTTTTCTCTCAATTTCCTTATTCTTCCCTTATCTTCCAATCACAGATGGTTCGCTGAGTGCTGTCGTAATTAACACCAATCTTAAACAGACGCTTGCCATCGGCAGAATACGGAATCAGATGGCCCTTTTCATCTATCTGCCTGATAGCTTCCTCGGCAGAGCCATCATACTTCAACTCGAAAACAAACACGGCATCAGCATCAAAGTGCTTGGCACCGCTCAAGTCGAAATGAAGCACTGGGTAAATGTCTGGATTTCTACTGGATATTTATTTACTATTTTTGCCATATTCCTACATGCTTTACGTTTTGCGCTGCTAAGTTACGAAGAAATTCCGAATTTACCAAACGCAATTTCAATTATTTTTAGCACAAGGATAATCGTTTGGGCTATTTTTGGTCGAAATGCCTCACCCCCCGTACCCCACCACATGAAAAAGTTGGTGGGGTTCATAAAATGAAGGTCACCTCCATTCGTTAAAACTCCAAGCGGAATAAAACGAAAAAGCGACACCTGCAAAAAGCAGGTGCCGCTCGTCAATTGAATAATTGACCAGAAAAACCCCGTATATTTTCTGGACAATCCCCCTTAAAAAATTATCCGAAGTTATCGTACATGATGCTCTCAGGATCAACTCCCAGAGAATCCAGATAATCGGTTACAGTCTTGATCAACATTGGAGGTCCGCAGAGATAGTACTCGCAATCCTCTGGTGCCTCGTGATCCTTCAAGTAGGTATCACGGATGCAGTTAACAGCAAATCCCTCGTAGTACTTCACGCCCTGAGCATCTGCCAC
>JAIINY010000220.1:0-5104 GCA_022741625.1 Prevotella sp.
GATTTCTTCCTCCATTCCAACGAGGTGAATCATATCAACAGAGAAGATTACGAGAAGATTGAATTATTGGTGAATGCGGCAAAGGCCTTTGCCCGCAGCACCTACCAGTGCATCTATATCATCGACTATTTTCATCAGGACTTCATCTATGCATCAGACAACCTCGCTTATCTCTGCGGATTGGAACCGGAGCAGTTGATGGACGCAGGCTATCAGATGTATATCGACCATGTTCCGGATGCCGACCTGCAGATGCTGCTCGAAGTGAACAAGAAAGGTTTTGACCTTTTCAACGAATTGCCTGTGGGTGACCGTCTGGACTATACCATCTCGTACGACTTTCATCTTACCAATGGCAGGCATAGCCGATTGATTCATCATCACCTCACTCCAATACTTCTTTCTGATGATGGAAGAATCTGGCTTGCCCTCTGCACCGTATCATTGGCAGCAACCGATGAACCGGGACATATCATCATGCAGAAGAATGGTGAGCGTAGCTATTTTGAATATTCCACGTTACGTCACAAGTGGGAAAAGAAAAAAGGCATAACCTTGAGCGAGACAGAGAGAGATGTTTTGAGATTGTCTGCCCAAGGTTACACGATGAATGATATTGCCGACCGACTATGCAAGTCGGTGGATACGATAAAGGCTTGCAAGCGCAACCTTTTCGCCAAGATAGGCGTGAAGAACATTGCCGAGGCGCTGTTTCATGCCACTAACTATCAGATGATATAATCAGAATCATATCTCTTCCAACAATGGCGAGAGATAGAACTTGGGGAAGTATTTCACCTCCTTGCCTTCCGCAAGGTTTACGAGGATGTTGGCACAATAGCCGGCGGCAATATATGCCCCGATGCCCAGTTGCGGGAAAGACTCATTGGAATAATGCATGATGGCTTCATCTATCCAAGGCAAGGGCATCTGCCAGAACATACCGTACTGCGAGATATACTTGCCCAGTGAGCAACGGAAATTATCCGAACCTTTTTTCACTACTTCGCTGAATGGATAGCCTTTTGGTTTCTCTACAGCGAGAAAGGCTGCCTTGCCAAGATTGACGGCATGGATAACGGTGATGCCCTGCTCCTTACATTTCTCATCGAAAGCAAAAGAGGCTTCGTTGTCATGCAAGGTTGCATTCACCGCATATCGGATGCCCGACAAGTCGCATGCAGTCACATCTTCCATCGTCAGCGTATCCTTTTCTATGCGATAGATTTGAAATCTATCTTCCTGCCGAGAGCTTTTATGGAAGTCATGGTGCAAGGCACAGGAGGCTATCAAGCCTCCCATGTCTGCGCCACTAATCAACAATTTTATAGGGTTGTTCATTTATAGAGAGATTTATTGTCATTACACCATTACCGGATGCTGCAGACAGATTACATTCTGTTCTTCTGACTTTCTCCTGCACCCGTACCCTTATATTTGCTTCTTGTAGTGTTAAACTTATACCGTACAGTAAGCGACACTTTACTTGTTGACAGTCCATCATACACCATTTCCTTCATTTTGCCAAAATGAGCAATCATGTGACTATTGTTTGTTCCAAACAAATCATAGATGAAGAGCTGAAACGACAAACGGTTTTTCAAGAAAGCCTTATATACGGAAACATTCGTACAAAACATAGGCTTGTATAGATACTGGTTCTCCTCATGGCCTTTTGTAATATACGACATCATCCACGTAAACATTCCCAGCTTGGTGTTGAGGGTATTGTCAAAACGGAATGAAGCCATTGGCTTGTTGAGCGATTTCCCATCGTGTGTCTCCATGTCAAACCATTGCTTGTCAATGGATGCTGTAAGCGAAGGGTACCAGATGCCAAACGAAGGACGCAAATTAATGGATGCAGCTACGTCATTATACGAATTCCCATTCACAGGCTTCATCAAGCCTATTGCTGGATTATCCTTATAAGTCTCCACTGTTGACATAATTGGATGTGAAGTATGACTGTAGGTCATATCAAATGTCAACCATTTGTATGCCAACTCGTAGTTGAGATTTCTGCTTATCTGAGATACCAGAAATGGATTTCCCGTTTCATACGTGTATCGGTTGTCATACTGAATGCCACTGCGCAAATTATGATAGGAAGGACGATTGATGTCGGCTGCATAGCTCAGCTGCATCTGTACCTTGCCCACAGGCATCGATAGGCTAAGCGATGGGAACCAATTGCCGTACGACTTGCTTTGCCCAGGCACATACTTGCCATATTCATAGTAATTGAAGTCGATGTACTCGTATCTCATACCTGCCTCCAAACTCAGATTACCGAAATCTCTTGAATAGGTCAAGAATGAGGATGTCATGCTTTCTGTAATACGGCTGTCGTCATCCGATACCAAGTTGGTTGGCACAACCTGATACTTTGAGGTACGATGGGTATTGGAATATTCACCACCCAAAGATAAGTCGCCGCCCAACAGAGGATAAGAAAGAACCAGCTTGGAAGCAAGCAAATGATAATCCTTGTTAGTCAAGCTATGAGCCGTCTGGCTTTGTGCATTCATCCCCACTTCCTGGTATTGCTCTTTGGTAACATCGTTCTGGTATTCCTTCGACCATAGCCAGTCGGTATTGAAATCGATGCTGAGTTTGCCAATCTTTCCTACATAATAAATATTGCTTGAAAGATTATTCTTCTGCCAAAAGAAATCAGCATGACTATCAGAACTTTCAGACAATTCTTCGTCTTGCAATATCAAAGAACTCATATCGCCGTTCCATGTTTGCTTAGGATTTCTAAGAAAACCAAAGTTGGCACCTATAGAGTTGTTGGCATCCAACTGGTAGCTGGCATCCAGGCGAAAGTTCATGGCTTCGATAATACCTACTTGTCTTATCTCACTTTTCTGGTTCCAAGTCTTGTCAAGATAAGTCTTCTGCTGTAAGTCTTTATTGTCTGGCTGGTATTGTCTTGCTCCAAAAGCGTATGCGCCCAGCTCCAAGCCATTCTTGCGATAGCTCATATTCAATTGGCCAAATCCACCGAAGTTTTTCTTCTCATCATATTCACCTGTGGTTGAGGCATCAAATCCGAAGCCCTCGCCCTGTATCTTCTTCGTTGTGATACGGATGACCGCCTTGGTGCTGGCAGCGTAACGAGCACCAGGGTTAGTGATGACTTCCACCGACTTGATGTTGTCGGAATGCAAACGGTCCAGCTCGCTCTTGTCTCTCATCTGTCGTCCATTGATATAGATAACAGGCTCACCGCGTCCGAATACCTTGATGCTGCCATTCTGGGCAGAAACGTTAGGGATGCGGTCGAGCAGGTGCTCCATGGTTCCTGCCTTCTCAAGTACGGATCCAACAACGGTTGTCGTCATTCCGCCATTCTTCAGAATAGTCTTAGGCAGGGATGACTTCACGACAACTTCGCCGAGCATCTTGCTGTCTTCTTCCATCTTGATGATGCCTATGTTCTCGCCCTCGCAATCCTTGCAGATTGTCTTATAGCCTACGGATGTCACCTTGATGATTCCGCCGTTGCAGGAAGAGTCGATGACAAAGCTGCCGTCTTCTCCACTCACTGCGCCCTTGACGAAAGCCGAGTCTGTTCTATTCAATAATACAACATTGGCAAACGCCAAAGGTTCTCCCTTGGTATTCATCACCTTGCCGGTGATATTCTGCGCCATCATCGGAGTCATAGCCGAGAGGCACAACGCTGTGGTAAAAATTACTTTTTCCTTCATATTGCTACAGTTTTGCTTGATTCTTTTATTTTTCTGCTGCAAAAGTATAGCTTTATAGGAAAAAGCCTTTGACACAAAAGTGTATTTCTCAAGAGTGCGGCTTAAGAATTACACTTTTGTGTATATCTTATTTTTTCCATCACCAAATCTGCGAGCACGATGGCGGATTCCTTCTCATCCCTCGGTGCATCCTTTGACTTCCATGCCACGATGAAGCGGATTCGGGCAGCGGTTACCTTGTAACCTTTCAACTCCCATTTGCCTAGTTTCTCCTTCATCTTGATGGAGAGCTGGGCTATGTCTCTGCCTGTTGATGGGAGACAGAGGCAATGGTCGTGGTAGGTTAGCGGCATACCGCTTCTCAGGCAAAGAATAGCATCCTTGTGAGGCTTGGAGAAGCCCAGGTTTACATCCTTGTGTGAGAGCTGAAGCACTATTTCGTTGGGCTCATCATAGGCTTGTGCATCATAGAGATGCTGGGCACTTTTCAGGCTGTCGAAGAGATTGCCGTTGGTGTGGATGGTTAGTGTACGCTTGGCACGGGTCATGCCCACATAGTATCGGCGCAGTATGTCGTCGGTAGGATGTTCGGGATGGGTAATGAGCATCAGTACATGGTCGAACTCATGACCTTTTGCCTTGTGGATGGTGCTGACCACGATGTCTGATTTCGAGATGTCACAGAAATCTTCTACTGATGATTCGAACACGAACTCCCTCAGGTCGCTGTAGTACTTGGCACGATTGGTCTGTTCAAATATCTGAAGGCTGCGGCGCAGATATGGCAATGCCTGGCTGGTGGCATACTTTTGGAATGTCTGCTGTTTGGCTGCTTCCCAAATGTCATCAGAGATGATAGGGGATTTCGTCTCCTTGATGCCTTGGTCTATCTTCTTCAAGAAGTATCTTACCTCTGCCAGATTCCAGAAGCGCAAGCCGTCCATTGATTGCACCAGCTTGGCCTTGATGTTATGGCTGTGAAGAAGAGCCAGCATGATGACAGCCTCCTCATTGGTCTGCGTGAGGATGCTGATGGTTTCGTTCTTCTTGCGGGAAGATGCATCAGCTTCTTTTGAAGCGTTACTTCCCAGTAATCGCGTAACATCTTCTAGGATAGGCTGATACATATAAACCTTTTTCTCTTGAATATCGTATGGATGCTTCACGATTCTTACCTCTCCATCTTCTTGACTCATGGAGATGATAGGGGTAGATTTGATTCGCTGACGGATGTTGTGGGCGAAGTCGTTGGCAGCATTCACGATATGGCGAAGGCTGCGGTAATTCTCCGTCATCTCGATGAAACGGCTGTGCTCTGTCTGGGTCAGTTCATAGAGATACCGCGAGTTGGAACCTCTAAACTCATAGATGTTCTGGTCATCATC
>JAIINY010000221.1:0-5065 GCA_022741625.1 Prevotella sp.
AGATGACCTTTCTCGAAGGTAACATCCTGCTTCCATATCTCCGAATGCAGGTCTTCACGCTGGGCGAAAACCTGAGGAAGAACGGAATGAAGCTGAATCTTTTCCACTTTATTTTATTGTTTAATGTTTTATCATTTTACCTTTAAAGTATAAACCACAGAAGTAAGATTTCCGAAGACTGGAGCAAGCAGACCAGTAACAGTTGAGATGGCATCATCCTTGCCTGTGCCGCTGCCATCAGAACTCTTGGCGAGATTGATGACCATCGCCAGCTTCTGTCCCACGATAAGCTTCTGTATCTTGGCATCTATCGGATGATTGCTTGGCTTCACCGCATACCGAGCTATCAACTCATCGCTGCCGCTAAAGAACTGCTTATCATCGGTTACGCCGAAATAGAAGGAAGTCTTGCCATCGGTATAGAAATAGGAATTCTTACCCCAGTTGGCTATCTTGGCACCGGGAGGACATGAAGTCTTCCAGTAATCTACATCACCTAACCACTTGCTATGCGCCAACTTAGCTGCCATCATCATCTTCAGGTCTGCATCGCCCAGTGTAGGCAAGACAATGGCCATATCGCCATCTACGCTTCGCATGATGTTATCCATATCCACCGCCTGGTTGATACCCATCAGGAGGGTCTGAAGACTGCGGTTGCTCTGCATCATCGGCAGGAACTGTTCACCATTTACATTCATGAAGATACCTGCCAGGGCATCATCCGGCATCGATTTCACATAACTGCCCTTGATAGGACGATAGTTTTGTGCCGCCTTCTGCAGCGCCTTGTCGATGGTTTCATTAAAGGAGAATGTCTCACCCTGAATCTGCAGGATACCATTCTTTACCTTCATATCGGCAGCGATAACCACCTGCGAAGGATCGGTATCCTTAGGAGCACCCAGGGTAAATGGAGCTACAAACTTCTCAGGCAAAGCCTGTGCCTGAGCCACCATAGCCATAGGAGAAGAGAGGGTCTGCAGACGTTCGTACATAGGAGAAACGGTGATACCATCCTCCTCTTCAGCTTTAAGATATTTTACCATCTGCTGCTGGAGCTGAGCCTGGGCATCAGCCACCACAGGACCCATCACGAGGAGCGCCTGACCGGAGAAGCCCACGAGCCATGAATCCTTCAATACTGCGAAATGAAAGCCTTTGCGTTCCTTCACTTCCGAAGCAATGCGCTTCTTGGCAAGCGAGGCAAGCCAGTCTTCCACATCCCCTTCATCGCTCACCTTGGCACAGAGACCGAGGTTGCCATCGGCACTCTCGAAGAGATAAAGTTTTTCCGAGATATCGATGCCACACTTATCTACATCATCAACGTGGAGCAGAGACTTGAGCATGCCAGCCTTGTCTTCCGCATTCTTATCGGAAGCCATCTGCTGCAAATCCACCGAGATAAGGGCTGTACTTTTCTTAGGAATGGCATTGAGATAATCGCTGCCTGAGCATGAGCTTAACACTACAACGAGAAGTGCTAAGCTCATCAAAACCAAATTCTTATACAATCTTTTCATCACAAAAACTAACACTTATATAATCTTCTTATATTCTTCTCGCAATATGCGCCATGTGAACAGCTACCAGGCCCGCCGTTTCTGTACGAAGACGACTGGTACCCAGCGATACGCTCTCGTAACCATTCTCCAAAGCAAGACGAACCTCATCTATAGAGAAATCGCCCTCTGGACCTACCAATACCGTGATATCAGCTGCACCGGATTCCTGGGATGCAGATGAATCCTGAGATGCATCAGAATCCATACTGCACGAATTGATTTCCTGGAAGAAATCCTTCTTCTCTACTTCTTCGTAGCAATGACAGATAAACTTGCGACCCGGACGAGGAGTCTGGATAAACTCCTTGAAGCTCTCCAACTCATTCACGACCGGTTTCCACGCCTTGTGACTCTGCTTCACGGCAGAGATGACAATCTTATCTATTCTAGGAGTCTTCACCACCTTTCGTTCAGAAAATTGACAATTGAGGAAAGAGAGTTCATCGAACCCGATTTCCGTAGCCTTCTCAGCCATCCACTCTATACGCTCCATCATCTTGGTAGGCGCAATGGCAAGATGGATATGCCCCTTCCATGCACGTTCCTGAGGCATATTCTCCTTGATTTCATAAAGACAGCGCTTGCTGGAGGCTGCTGTCACCTCTGCACGATAGAAAGACCCTTCCCCATCCATGAGGAAAATCTCATCACCACCCTTCAGTCGCAACACTCTCAGCGCATGGGTAGCCTCCTCTGCGGGCAATTCCACCTGGTTTGCCGCATCCGGCACATAGAAATATCTAACCTCTTTCATTCGTTATCAATTATCTATTATCAATGATCAATCAGTCAAGTTCTTTTCATCCTTTTCTTCCTGGCGGCGCTTCATCTCATCACGGATAAAGGAAGCTCCCTCGTAGTTTTCTTCTTCTACCGCTTTCTCCAGTGCCTTCTTGAGAAGTGAATCCGGTAATCCCACGATAGGAAGTGCCACACTCATCACATCCTTACGGAAAGGTGTAGTGAATTTCTGAAGCACCTCCATATTGGTAAAGATCTCCAGACCGGCGGCCAACGCCAGCAGGACAGCCTCATCCTGAGGAAGAGAATACGCTGATCCAGAAGTAGCATTCACCAGTTTTGCCTTAGGACCGATGTTTCCATTAGCCTCGAAAACAACGTGATAGGCTTGAGGACCCTGTTCACAAATCATTCTAGCCAACACATCTACCAGATGCGGATGCTTGACATCCTTATCAAGCTGACGAAACTTGATTTCATTAGCCATCGGCTTATCTGTTACAATGGAGAGTGCACGTTCCTCCTCGGCATCAGTAAGAGTGACAACACAAGCCTCCTCTGCATCAGGAATTGCAAAAGCTCCCTGATAAACTAATTTTATTTTTTCCATTTTCATTATCCTTTCTTTGGTCTAAACAATACGGCGAAGGCAACACCGACCACGAGTGCATAACCTGCGAAGATAAACCAGCAAGTCTGCCAATCGCCCATCAAATACCCATTCTCCCAATGACAATAATGGTTGATAACCTGTCCTGCAAGAATTGTGCCAACAGAGGCTCCCAAACCATTGGTCATCAGCATAAAAAGTCCCTGGGCAGAAGCACGCACCTTAGGCTCGCACTTCTGATCTACGAACAGTCCACCCGATACATTGAAGAAATCGAATGCCACACCATAGACGATACATGAGAGTATAAAGAGGGTTACGCCTGGGAAAGCAGGGTTACCCAATCCGAAGAATCCGAAGCGGAATACCCATGCAAACATAGCAATGAGCATCACTACCTTGATGCCATAGCGCTTGAGGAAGTATGGAATCAGGAGAATGCAGAGTGCCTCTGCCACCTGGGAGATAGAAACCAGGAGAGTGGCATTATTGGCTGCAAATGTATCCAGCATCGAAGGATCGCCCTTGAAACTGGTAATGAACGGAGTAGCATAACCATTGGTTACCTGCAGGCTCATACCCAGCAGACCCGAGAAGATGAAGAACATCGCCATCTCGCGGCTCTTAAAGAGCTTGAAGGAATCGAAGCCCCAAGTCTCCATCCAGCTGCGTGCCTCTTTCTTCACCAACGGGCACTGTGGCAGGCTGAAGCAGTAGAGGAAGAGGGCGATGCCCAATACTCCAGATACCAGGAACTGGAAGTGGGTATATTGGAACTTATGTGCATTTTCGGTAAAGAGGAACATAAACGAACCGTTATCCCAGGTAGCACAGTTGACAATCCACATGGTAAGGATGAATCCTACGGTACCGAAGACGCGGATTGGAGGGAAATCCTTCACGGTATCAAGTCCATGATTCTTCAGAATGGTGAATGCCGAAGTATTTGACAGCGCCAGCGTAGGCATATAGAAAGCTACGCTGAAGGTATAGATCGCCATGAAGACAGTCTCGTTAGGAGTAGCACTCGCCTCTCCCATCAGGAAAAGAGCTATCATCGACAAGCCGGCCAGGAGATGGCAATAGCCCAAGAGGCGTTGCGGCTGCACATACTTGTCAGCAACAATACCCATCAATGTAGGCATGAAGATAGATACTATACCCTGGATGGTATAGAACCAGGAGATTTCAGCACCCATCCCAGCCTTGCCGAGATAGTTGCCCATAGATGTGAGATAGGCTCCCCAAACTGCGAACTCCAGGAAGTTCATCAGCGCCAAGCGAACTTTTAGATTCATATTCTTATTTTTATATTTCCTTATGGTTTTAATTTTCTTTTTCTGTCTGCTACGTCCTCCTTCTCAAGGAATGCGCCATTGCAGATTATATCTTGCAAAGATACACAAAATCTCTTAAAGAACGCAGATTTTTTAAGAATATCCGCCAAAAAGCTAGTTTATTTAACAAATAATATGTAATTTTGCAGCCGAAATCAAAACAAAAGATAAAATGTTATTAAAGTTTTTCCTAACGTGTAATAAGATTGGTGCCTTTACGCTAGGTGGAGGCTACGCCATGATACCTATCATGGAGAGAGAATTCGTGGATAAGAACAGATGGATGGACAAACAGGAATTTATGGACATCATGGTGGTGGCTCAAACTACCCCGGGCATCTTCGCCATTGATATGGCGAGCCATATCGGCTACAAGATGAAGGGCGTATGGGGTGGCATAGTGGGGGCTGTCGGCATCGCCCTGCCTTCTATCATCGCCATTCTCATCATCGCCATGTTCTTCCAGCAGTTTAAGGATAATTACTGGGTGGGCAAGTTCTTTGCCGGCGTTCGCCCTGCCGTGGTGGCGCTGATTGCGGCTCCTTGCTTCAAGATGGCAAAGACGGCGAACATCAACCGCTACAACATCTGGATTCCGTTTGTATGCTGTGCGCTGATTGCTGCATTCGGCATCTCGCCTATCTATATTATCATAGCCGCCGGCGTGCTTGGCTGGCTTTATGGCAAGTACAAGAAGCAAAGCTAATCATAAAGTTAAAAATTCAACGCTAAAAGTTCAAAGTAAGAAAAATGCTATTTCTAAAGTTATTTATCATATTTACCAAGATTGGTACATTTAATTTTGGTGG
>JAIINY010000222.1:0-4967 GCA_022741625.1 Prevotella sp.
GAACTTGTATCTTAATAGAGGATGCTATGAAGCCAGCAGAGGCTGAAGCTTCGTGGCATCGAAGCAGGGACAGGCTTTCTGCATGCCCGGCAAATCGCGGTGACCCAGAATGGTCTTGATGTCCGGAAACTCACGGTGAAGGCGGAGGATGAGAAGCTTCATAGCCTCCTTCTGAGCTGGCGTGCGGGTATCGGAGATGCAACCGCTCGGCGACAAACCGCCCTCGTAGCAGATACCGATGGAATGAGCATTGTAGCCCAAGGCATGAGCACCCATCCGCTCCACCGGACGGCAGGGATGAACCACACCTTCCAGGGTGATGTAAAAATGATAACCGATGTCGCGCCAACCGTTCACCACCACATGGTCGTGGCGCAACTGCTCCAGAGTGTATCGGTGATTGCAGCGGCTACCGCTGCAATGCACCACAATCATATCAATCTTTCTCATAAGCCGTCCTCCTCACTATAGGGTGCAGGATGATACACCCAGTGCCCCGAGCAGGGCGGTTAATACTGTCACCACAAACTTGATGACCTCGTTCAGTGTCTGTCTCTTCTTTTCTGTCATACGCTAAAGATTTTAAAGATTTAAATGAATAAAATGATAACTTACCTTACTATCTTGGTGCCATGGTTCTAAAAATTTACATTGTCACCATTTGAGTCCCCACTATCAGTGCTGCCGCCCGTTGTACTGCCGCCCGTTGTACTGCCACCCGTTGTACTGCCACCAGAGGTATGCTCGCCGTCGGTAGATGAATCGCCACCTGCAGAACTATCGCCAGAAGTATTCTGCTTCTTGCTGGCAGCCTTCTTCACCTCCTCAATGTCAATCGTCTTGGCACCCTCCTTCTCAGCCTTCAATGCGGCACGCTGTACAGCACGGGATGCTACCTGTACAAACTCCATATTCTGGAATACAGAATAGAGTTCTGGACCTGGAGCATACTGGACGTTGACACCCTTGATATGAGTGTCGCTCTTGAAATCAGCGGCACTGTCAGCACCATCACTGACAATCTGCAGACGGAACTTGCCCAAGTCGCCAAACTCCACCTGGTTACCACGCTGAAGCTCCAGTATCAGATTCTCTACCGCACTTACCAATACTGCGGTGACATCTGCGTAGGTAACCGTGGTCTGCATCGCAATCATCTTAGAGAACTTCTTGAGCGAAGTCTTCTCGTTCACCTGGGCACGGGCATAAAACTTACCCTTACCTGCATTCTTTCCAAACTTGGGAATGTACTTTACCAAACTGTAACTAACTGACATAATACTAAAAATTTAAATTGTGATAGAATGTTCGTGCATCGGACTCTTCCCGAATGCAATGGCAAAGTTACGAAACCGGCGAGGGGGCATCTGCACACTTTCGTTCGCTTCTGTCGTCTTCTGCACTCTTTCGCCTTCTTATGTTCACTTTTGCACTCTTTTATCGGATACGCCAGTCACTCATAGGAAAGAAGAGTATCGTTCATAGGAACGTGAAGCATCACTCATAGGAGCGGCAGCCATCACTCATAGGAAGGATGAGTCTCACTCATAGGAAGGATGAGTCTCGCTGATAGGAAGGAGGGCTGCCGCTGATAGGAGCGTCAGGCTGCGCTGATAGGTGAATTGCAAATCATAGATATGAGGATGATTTTATGCAGAAAGATAAATCTAACCACTATCAGGGAGAAGTAGCAGAATGTTAGCACTATCAGGGATAGGTTTTACCACTACCAGGGATTTTCACCCCTGTTGAAAAGAGACGCTACCACTACCAGAGATAGAGCGAAAATCATAAGTACTTGTCTAATAGATTATTATGGAGATATTTTTCTTAAAATACTATACACATATAGCTAATAGATATACGATTTATACTTAGAAATACAATGCGTAATGCGCAGTAGAAAAAGTTTTTTTTCAAAAAAAACAAGAAAAATGCATTTTTGGGGAATAAAATTTGTTTAAGTCAGAATAAATGATTATCTTTGCATCAAGAAAGTTAAGAGAATAGGAATTTCTCAGCTCCTGATGCTTTTGCCAGGGGAGCAACTTTCTAGTGAGGATTTTCCAACATCGCTCATTGAGTAGGATTAGGGCCTGAAAAATGAGCATTCAATTTAGATCCTTACAAGGCATTATTGTGCCCGATTAATTCGATTTGAATTATCGGCACGGATGCGAAGTAAGGTAAAAAGTCGATGCTGAACGTTCCTAAAGGTCAATGTATGTTGACCTGTTCTCCTCGAAAAAGTTGGAATCTTATTTTAATTCCGTGCCGTATTTCTATAATAACATCAAGAATCTCCTTCCCGGAAGGTGATTTAAACTTAAACTAAACAAAAGCAATATGGCAACAAACAATCAAAACCAGGAATTGGAAGAGCCCGAGCCCTTCCAGATGCCTTCTCCTAAACAGGAAAAAGACATTGTTACCATTCTAGGGGTACAAGGACTGTCGCACAACGACTTTTCTGCTCTAGAACTGAAAATCATGTTGCAGGTAATCAAGAAGTATCAGAAACTGATAGACTACTGCATCCGTTATCAAGTAAGTAGAGATACCTTTTTCTTTACCGCCGAACAGCGTGCCGCAGGCCATATCGACCTCTGCATGAAGCTCTCCGAGTTCAATCTGGCTGATACCAGACACGCTTCTCAGTTGCGCAATGCTTTGCACCAGATGGCAAAACAGCCCCTGAATCTCGCCTACAAACTGGGCAGTCAAACCTTCTACACCCAGTTTGATCATATTTTCGAATGCAAGATTAGCCAATGTCAGGGCAGATGGTGGGTAAAGCTCCGCTTCGACCTCAATACCTTCCGTTTCTTCTTCAGTTTTGACAAAGGAGCCTGCCACATCGATCTGAATGTGGTGCAGCAGTGCCGTGGTGCATCGAGCATCAAGCTATATATCCTAATGAACTGCTGGGGTGCCAAGGGCTATACCATGGTGAAGCCCGAAAACCTGATGGCATTGCTGCATGGCAGAAAGGACTGTTACAAGACCTGGTCGGCATTCAAGAACAAGGCACTCGACTTTGCCTGCAATGATCTGAAACGCCTCTACGACATGGGGATTATCAACCAATATCCCGTATATCAGCCTTTCTACAAATCAGAAGAGGCAGAGGCGCATCACAGCATGCCCGACCATATCACCATCTTCTTCAAGGATCGCCAGAATACGGGCGATACCACGGATGGCAGCAAGGCTTCGGAGGAGCTGCAGGGTGTTCGTGCCCGACTGAAATGGCGACTCCTCACGCAATATCATGTGGATGATAAGATTGCTGCTAAGGCAAGCCAGCGCCTGGCACTCGACATGCTGGGCGAGTTGGAAGACTGGTTTCAGAAGAAAGACTACTTTATCCGTAAATGCCAGCAGGAGCATAGAAAGATAAATGTAGGTGCCTACATAGCCAAGGCATTGGATGGCTTTTTCAAGGATCATCATGCATAAATAAGCATCTTGGATAGATGAATCATTGAAGAATACAGATGAGAATATTAGTTATGGAATTATCGAATCGTATGTACAGCAAGACGGAATTGGGCTTGCTCTTTTTTCCGGAAGCCACCAGTAAGGCGACGGCTCGCCGCCATCTGATGGATTGGGTGAAGCGTTGCAATCCTCTATGGGATGAGTTGAAGAAGCAGGGATACCAGGTAGGCTGCCAGTATTTTTCGCCCCGGCAGGTGGGTGTTATCTTTGAGTATCTGGGGGAGCCGGATGAATGCTGACTCCCCCACGATAGCTAGGCAGTAGCAGAATATACCTTCAATAAGAAACTGGAATAAAAAACTGTCTGATATCCGGCGGGACGGAAGCTGGGAATGTCAATTTAGCCTTTATTGTGTGTTAAAATCACAAAAAAGCTTTGCGTTGTCAAGGAATTGGTGTATATTTGCAGGAAAAAAGAAGATTATGGAAACAACTGTATTTAATGATGCACAATTGCACCTGCTTCGCATGATGTCTTATGTGAAGACAAAGGAAGAACTGACCGATTTGCAAAATGCCATTTCTGATTATTTTGCAAAAAAGGTTGATGCAGAGATGGATTCTCTTTGCGAACAAGGAGTTATCTCTATGGCAACGATTGAAGACTGGGGTAAAGAACATCTTCGTACTTCTTACAAATGAAAAAAATAGTGCTGGATACCAACTGTCTGTTGATGAGCTTACCTAAAATAAGCCCATATAGAGGTCTATGGGATTCATTCCTAAAAGGAGAGTTCGTTTTATGCATTTCCAATGAGATTGTTGAGGAATATCAGGAAATCTTATCAAAGAAGGTTGGCTCCCAAATAGCTAACAATATCGTACAGTTAATTATCAACAGAACCAATGTTGAGTTTGTCAATCCTACGTATCGTTTTGGCTTGATTCAAACGGATGCTGATGATAATAAATTTGTGGATTGTGCAATTGTTGCTGGAGCAATATGTATAGTCAGTAATGACGCTCATTTTAAAGAGCTAGCCAAGATTCCTTTTCCAAAGGTTACCGTATTTAATATTATAGAGTTTATAACTATTTTGCATAATTGGAAGAATAATCTGCTAAATTAGAAGTATGCTCTATGATTGCAAAAATCTTAATAACATACAAGATCTCCCTATAAGCCAGGCAATAGATTCCTGAACTTATAGGGAGATCTTTGTTTACATCGCTATATTATTCAAGAGGTGTAAATTCGATGTTTTTTCAACTTTTTGCAATTTTTTCTTGGAGATTTCAGAGAAAAATCGTAAATTTGCCATCAGATATCAATTATCTCACTATTTTGCCATGGGTAAATATATTAACCCCTTCACCGATTGGGGCTTCAAACGCCTCTTCGGACAAGAATTCAGCAAGGACTTGCTGATTAGTTTCTTGAATGACTTGTTGGTTGACGAAATGCATATCAGGGATGTCACCTTCAAGGATAAAGAGCAACTGGCAGATTCAAAAGATTTGCGTGG
>JAIINY010000223.1:0-4965 GCA_022741625.1 Prevotella sp.
CTCATGCCGCTCAGCAAAATCTTCCTCAGCAGGAAACAGAGCGGAAAGAAGAAGAAAACCAAGTCGCTCGACGACTTGGTGGATGAATACCAGCTGCTCGACAATCTGCATCGCTACATCGTGCCAAGCAACCGGGCTTCTGCAGCCAAGGATGAAAACGGCGAGCCGATGAACATCGTGGGAAAGACCCTGAAGGAACTCAGCATCCAGAAGAAATATGGAGTGAGTATCATCGAGATTAGAAACGAGAAGAAATCGAGACTCGGACTGGTGCAGGACGTAAACCAGAACATGGCGAAGAGCAGCAGTACCATTCAGGAGCACGACATACTATATATAATAGGTGACGAGCAGAAGATGCAGCGCTTTGCCCAGGATTACGGACTGAGGAGGATGAAGGACGTGAAGATTGATTTCTACGACCTGGGACTGACGGAAATCGTTGTGATGCCTACCTCCAACTTTGCCGGTCTGCGCATCGGCGAGGCCAACCTGCGCAAGCGATTCGGCATCAACGTGCTGGGTGTGAAGCGAGGCGGAGGTTCATCATCCTCTTCTTCTGAGGGTGGCAGAAGCGGCAACGAATACATCACGGATAATCTGATAGCCACCAAGCTGCACGTGGGCGACATGCTGCTGGTGCAGGGCGAATGGACCAACCTGGCGCATCTTACAGCCGACACCACCAACTGGGTGGTCTTGGATCAGCCGGAGAAGGCTGCCGATAAGGTTCTGCTGGATTACAAGGCGCCTGTGGCTGCTGCCATCATGCTGCTGATGATAGCCATGATGGTGTTCGATTTCATCCCGGTGGCTCCGGTTACGGCGGTCATCATCGCCGGATTGCTCACCGTCTTTGCCGGATGTTTCCGCAACGTGGAGGCTGCCTACAAGACCATCAACTGGGAGAGCATCGTGCTGATAGCCGCCATGATGCCGATGTCAACGGCGCTGGAGAAGACGGGTGCTTCGGCATTGGTATCTCAGGGGCTGGTGGATAGCCTGGGAGCGATGGGCCCTACGGCTCTCCTGGCGGGCATCTACTTCACCACTTCGCTCATGACGATGTTTATCAGCAATACCGCCACGGCGGTTCTCATGGCGCCTATTGCCCTGGTGGCAGCCCAGCAGGTGGGGGTGAGTCCATACTCCTTCCTCTTTGCGGTAACCCTGGGAGCCAGCATGTGCTTCGCCTCTCCGTTCTCTACTCCGCCTAATGCGCTGGTGATGAAGGCGGGTGGCTACACGTTTATGGATTACGTAAAGGTGGGTTTGCCGTTGCAGATCATCATCGGCGTGGTGATGACCTTCGTCCTGCCGCTGCTGTTTCCTTATTAAATTAAGGTAATGTTTTCTTATTAGGAATCTTAATATTAGGAATCAGTTCTGTTAGGAATCTGTTTATTAGGATTCATAGGAAAAAAACAAGAAATCCCCAATCCGGGGCTCGCGATGGAGCCTTGGGATTGGGGATTCTGCGTATAAAGACTTACCAGAAAATAGAGAGTGGAATGGGAAAATGAGATTTGTAATCCTAAGATGTACGGTTACATATCTACAAAATCTCCACCGCCTTCAGAGCCGGTATCGGTCTTGCCGCCCTCTGTATTACCGCCTTGGGTATTACCTCCCTCGGTATTTCCAGGCTGTGAACCGCCGCCAGGGTTATCACCGTTTCCGGTGCCGCCAGGGTTAGTGCCGCCGCCGTTTGGATCCTTGTCTGGGTCTTCCACGTCACCGCTGTCGCCCGAGGTAACGTTCTTCACCACCTTGCCGTTGCGGTCGATGCAGGTAATCTGTATAGGAGTTCTCTGCAGCTCATCCTTGATATCCACGTTCGGGGTGAAGATAACTCGGCGTGCGGTGATGAGGCTGCCTGCCACCTCACCCACGGTAGCCACACTCTTGGCGCGCACACCGAATCGCATGGTTCCCAGACCTGGGATAGCTACGGAGTGGCCTTCGGTTGACCACGCCTTGATTACCTCGCCGGCAGCATCCCAGCACGCCTGCATCACGCCGCGGCTCACGCCACTTCTCAGAGCAGCCTCCTTGATAACCTTGCTCTCCGGGAGCTTGCTGTAAAGCTCGGTACTGAGCACGAAACGATACTTACCTTTCAACTCACCCACCTGGATGAGGGTTTCCTTTGCTTTCAAATTGATAGACATAATTACTTAAAATTTAAATTGTTAATACTCTGTAAACTTTTAACTCTTAACTTTTAACTCTAACTCTAAGCTGACTATCGTATGGTGATAGTAGGCACGAAGTGGCTAGAGTCGGCCCTTGTCGAGATATTGTTCTCCTGCTGCTGCCTCTGGTTCTTCCCGATCACGAGTCCCGCTGTACACGAGCTGGTGAGGAAGGTGACGATGGCAGAGCACACGGCCACGATGAGATACTTGATGAATGCTTTCATGTTCTGTTTCATAAGCAATACGATTTTTAAATGTTAATACTAGCAATCCGGGCTTTCCCCCAGAAGCCTTTTTTCATTTTTCCAACTGGAGAAATATTTTTCTCCAACTAGGAAAGTGATTTTTAGCGCTTTCTGAATCACGATGCAAAGATACAAAAACAGCCACCATCAGTTGTGCGATGGTGGCTGATGCCGTGAGATAGCGGCACATTTTTTAAAAAAATATAAAATCAGCCTAAGTAATGACCTTATATCGAGACAATTGATTATATTTGCCTAAAAAATAGGAGGCATAAGCCTCGGTATAAAAAAATAAGCGTATGGAACAAGTAGGTTATAACAATATACATCTAGCTATCATGGCAATAGAGAAGGGAGCAAAAATGATGAATGTTCCTTCTAAAAACATGTATATGCGTTTGAAGAAGCAAGGTCTCATCCATAATTTCCTTTTGCCATATTATGAGGAACTACATACCCAAAGTTCAGATTGGGTTGCAAGAACTACGGTTGAAACACTCAAAAACTGGGAGATGGCACAATGAAATTATTCCATGGATCATACATGAAAATAGAATATCCTGAAATCAGTAAAGGGCGTACTAAAGTTGATTTCGGGCAAGGGTTCTATTTAACTGGCATTAAGTCGCAAGCAGAAAAATGGTCTAAGGTTATTGCTATCAGAAAAGGACCTGCCTTTCGGCCAATCGTCAATATGTTTGAATTGAACGAAGATTTGTTTAATCAGTCAGATTTTCGTATTAAAAGATTTGAAGAATATAATATAGAGTGGCTTCAATATGTTGTGGATTGTAGAAGAGGAGGTAATTTGCAAAAACAATATGACCTGGTAGAAGGTGGTGTAGCCAATGATAATGTAATCGACACAGTAGAGGATTTCGAAAATGGCAGAATTACTGCGGAACAGGCATTGGGACAGTTGGTGTATAAGCAAGTGAACCATCAAGTCTGTATTCGTAATCAGCAAATCATCGACAAATACCTTCAATTCGTTTCATCCTATCAAATTCAGAAATTATGAGAGACTCTGTACTTTGGCGTAAACAAAGCCGTATCGTGATGTTATTGGCAAAGAAGAAGAATATTACTCCAGAGCAAGCTCTTGATATCTATTATTCTTCAAGAACTGCCCAGCTGTTGTCTGATCCCAACACGGGGTTGCAGCTCATGAGCGATCAATATGTGCTTGAAGACCTTCTTGAAGAATTGGAAAAAAGAGAAGTATCTGAAGCTTCCTGAATGTCATAAATGAGCCCCAAACGCCAGTAATCAATTGGGTGGCGCTTGGGGCTTGCTTATACTAAAGTACCAACTTTAAACTATCAACTTTAAACTCTAAACTATCAACTTTAAACTCTAAACTTTAAACCCTATCCCGGTTCTCCCAGATAATCAACGATGGCCTTCACCTGTTTAGGCGAAAACGATTTGCTCGTCTTGCAGTACCCTATCTTCAGGAGTTTCTCCCATAGAGGGTCGCAGCGGCGAATCCAGACCATCAGATGGTTGACAGCTGTGCGAGGGTAACTCTCGGGAAAGTACATCAAGGCCAGTTCCTTCTTGGTGTACGTACGAATCTTGAAATCTTCCATTTTCATTTTGCTTAAAAAATTAATAAACTCTATCTTTTTTCTTAAACTCTATTTTTTCTCATTCAGATAATACTCGCTGAAATCCTTGCATCCTGGGGGCAGCTGGTGGTGCACCAGCGAGGGCAGAATCTCCTTGAGTTGCAGGAAGAGGCTTTCGCCCGGCGCATCCTTGTCGGGAAACATGTGCCATTCTATCTTGAGCTGCGAGCCGATTTCCGCCAGCCATTTCTTGTCTTCCGGCTTCAATAGCGTGGCAGAAGGAATGGCTATCGCCTTGTGCCCGGCAGATAGCATTGCCCAGCAGTCGCTGCATCCCTCGGTGATGAAGAGCTGTTCGCCCGGCGCCATCCCCCTCACGATAGGCAGATTGTAGATGGAGCATTTTGCACCATAGGGAAAGCGGAATCGGGGAGTTGATTCCCCTTTCTTGTAATCCAGGTTCCTGTTCTGAATCCCAATCAGCTTCCCCTCCGTGCTGAAGTATGGAATCTGCAGCCAGTTCACGCCCTTCTTATCCGTCCAGGAAGTCAATCTGCACCTTGCAGCCACTCTCTCATCAATCTTCCTCTCCTCGAAGAGAAACCTTCTGGCCGCCAGGTTGAGCCAGGGATGCTCGAAGAATCTCGCATACCTGCTCGCATCAAAGGAGGAGGATTTTCCCGAAGAAGAACCACCCGAATTATCTTCCGGGGAAGAACCACCGGATGAAGAGTCTCCGGGGGAAGAAGATGAGGAAGAAGCTTCTCTCTTCCTATCCTCCTCCAGTTGAACCTGATGTTCCTCGGCGAGCCATCGACAAGCCGACAGAAAATCCTTCCCCGGATATTTCATCACCAGGTCGATGGTGCCCACGGAATCCTCCATGCAAACATAGCATCTGCAGCTGTTCCTCCTCGTATTGAACGAGAGGCTGGCGTGGTGGTCGTCATG